>CAMOTT010000104.1 GCA_946626015.1 uncultured Clostridia bacterium
GATTTTTGCCTTTTTTGGAAACAATAAGATTTCCCAAGGGGTCAACCGTAAACTCACCATGACCCTTTATTTTGCCGATTATATAGTCGCGCACCTCGTTTTCACGGCCCGAGGTTCCGTTCAAGAGACATAACTCTTTCAGTAATTTTTCCATAAGAACCTTCCTTCCGTCAAATCAAATGCTCATTATAAACTCAGCCATCAGCCGGGCGGTTGCCTCAATGTCGGCGGTACTGATCATCTCAATACCAGTGTGCATATTGCGCAGAGGGATCGAGATAAGGCACATCCTTGTACCCGCTCCCGAATTCTGGATGGAATCGGCGTTTGTCCCGGTTCTTGAACCCATAGCTTCGATCTGATGCCCTATGCCTTTCTCCTGAGCAATTTGCTTTAAGCGGTTGCTGAGTTCGTGATCAAGCACGGGGGAGAAGCCTATCATCGGCCCGCCGTCCAGGGTTCCGCATTTTTCTTTTGCGATGCCGGGAGCCTGAGCAAAGCTTACATCGACCGCAATGGAGATATCCGCAGGTGATGAGAATGAGCCTGTACAAGCGCCGCTCCCTCCGGTCTCCTCCTGCACGGAGAACAGAGCGGTGAGCTTGCATCTGTGCTTTTTGCCCTGCAGCAACTCAAGACAGCGTAGAATAGACGCCACGCCGCAGCGGTCATCAAGAGAGGGGGAGCTTATATTACCGTTGAGCAGCTCATTCTGAGCGCCCTTCAAAACAACTCTGTCCCCCGGCGAGATAAGTTTCTGTGCTCTTTCTTTTGAAAGCCCCGCATCTATTGCTATATCCTCGACCTTGATTGCCTTGTTGTCGTCTTTCTTTAAATGGGGCGGGGTAGAGGTGACAACGCCGAAGACCTTTTCTTTGCCCAGGATAACGACCTCATGGGCGGCAAGGATCCTGGCGTCCATTCCGCCGCAGCTGCACACCTTTATGAACCCTTTATCGGTTATTTCTGTAACGACCATACCGATCTGGTCAATGTGGGCGTCCAGCAGAACGCTGACCTCTCCCACATCCGTTTCACCTATAACGTTGCCCAAAGCGTCTGTGCGTACCTTCATATACTTTTTGAGCTCGTTTTTCGCGGCCTCGGCTGCTGAACCCTCACAGCCGGACACTCCGTATTTACCTGATAAAGACAGGATAAGTGACGATAAATTATCCATATCTGCCTGAACACCGGCTTACGATAATACTGCGGTGCTTTTCCTTTCGTAATTTTTCTGCGATGAATTATTATACCCTTTTTTTAAGGTTTTTTCAACAAAAACAAGAGACAGCCGCTGTTTTTTAGCGACTGCCTTTGATACGCTTAATTTTGATTATCTGAGGAAAAGGATAAGCATGGTTGTGAAAAGAGAAAGGACAAAGAAAATAACCGCAAAAACCTTTGTGAACTTAACAAGCTTATCTTCCATTGTGCGGCCCTTATTCTTACCGAAAAATGTCTCGGCACCGCCGGCAATAGCACCGGAAAGGCCATCACTTTTGCTCTCCTGAAGAAGGACAAGAATAACGATCGAAATCGCCGTAACAACAAGCGCTATTCCTAAAATTATCTCATAAACTTCCATTTGTGAACCTCCACTGAATTATGTACCTGAGTATATTAACACATCTTGTCAGGAAAATCAAGACTTTTAACAAAAAACTTTTTAAATTACTTTATTACTGCTTATCAAAGTGAACGTTGAGGTGATTATAGGTCATTTCCACTCCGTTTTTGTCGAAAGAGCGTTTGATGTTTTCAAGCAGAGCAAAGTATGCGTCCCAATAATCTCCGGTTTTTACCCATACCCTGATTATGTACTCGATACTGCTTTCGCCGTAGTTCCAGACGTTGACAAAGGGTTCGGGATTTTTGAGAAACTCCGGCACAGCAGAAATTGCCTCTTTAAGGGCAAATTCCACAGAGTCAACAGGGCAATCATATGATGCGGTAATGGTCATATCGACCCGCCTTGCCGTCTGCGACGTATAGTTGATTATCTTTGTTGAAGATATCTCGCTGTTGGGAAGAAATATGACCTTATTGTCGATGGTGAGAAGCTTTGTGTAAATCAGACCTATCTCGTTAACAAATCCGCTGACATCCGCGATCTCTATAAAATCGTTCACCTTGAACGGCTTGGATATCAATATAGTGATACCGCTGGCAAGGTTTGCAAGGGTACCCTGCACCGCAAGCGAAACAGCAAGACCCGCAACACTGAACACGGCGACAAGCGAGGTAATGGGAATGCCCAGACTGTCAGCCGAAATAATGATCGCCAAAGAATAAAGGACTATTTTCAGGCATGACTTTATAAAGCTGTGAAGGGTTTTTTCGATATGTGATTTTTCAAGCAATTTGCTGATAAGCTTCATCAACGCTTTGATAAGTATAAAGCTTATCACAAACACGATTATCGCAAGGCACAAATTCTCAAGAGTAAAGCCCGCGATAGACGTTTTCAGGACCTTTTGGATCTTATCTATTGTTGAAGTTACCGTTTTCTCCGCATCCATCAGCAAAGCACCTCTTAAAGTCCGAACTCGCCCTCATAGCTTACGAGGCTGGCGTCATCCACGCCTTCGACCTCAAGTATTGAATCAATGAGTCTGTTTGATTTGTCATCAAGGTTGAGCTCAACGGCGATCTCAGCACCGGATTTTGTGATCGTTTTGGATTTTATCTTATTCTCGGGGAGCTTGGAAAGGATCCATTTGATATTCTTGGTATACTGAGGATTGTATCTTATGATAAGCAGATAGGGGGAAGCCTTTTTCTTCATAATCTTGGTAATGAGATAATAAAGACCGCCCGTTAAGCCGCAGGCAACCGCGCCGACAAGATAAATACCTGCGCCCATCATGATACCGGAAGAAATCGCCCAGAACATAAAAATTGTATCCACAGGATCTTTTACCGCAGTTCTAAATCTGACAATGGACAAAGCGCCAACCATACCCAACGAAAGCGCAAGGCTTGAAGATATGGTTCTGATTATCAGCGCAGTCACCATAGCAAGAAGCACAAGGGAATAGGCGAAGCCTTTTGAAAAGATAACGCCCCTGAAAGTTATCCTATATATGAACAATATAAACAGGCCCAAACCAAACGCCGCAGCTATTGACACCAGCATCTGTAACAGCGAAACTCCGGAACTGAAGTTTTCCATCGCGCTCTTTTTGATCACGTCAAAAATGGATAAAGCCATCATCATAAAAACAACCACCTCAAAAATTAGTCTGTATATTCCCTCACGCGCAATTCAAGGCCGAGGGCGTCCGTAATTTTACGGCACGCATCAATATCTTCCTTTGGAATAACATCGACAACAGACATTTTAACACATTTCGAGTACTTTTGACAAGCCTTTGTGAACTTAATTATTTCATCAAATGATCGGAGGCCGAAAACAGGGCGGCATATTTCAAGATATTTTTCCGCTGTGGGGGCGTTAAGGCTTATGGAGATAACGTCAGTATTCTCGCAAAGCTCCTTTGCCGTCTCACGCTTGTTGATAAGGTCGCTCAAGCCGTTGGTATTCACCCTGATACGGATATCGTATTTTGAGCGGATATATTTGCAGGCGGCTATAAGATTATCAAAGGCGTATGTAGGCTCGCCGTAACCGCAGAACGTGACCTCGTCAAATTTTGAAAAATCAAACCCGTCAATGGCGCTTTTTATCTCCTCAAGAGTAGGATCGGCCTTATGCCAGAGATTTTCGGCAGAACCCAGTCCGTCACCGTTGGCGCGGATGCAGAATTTGCAGCTGCAAGGACATTTGTTGGTAATATTAAGATAAACTTTGCCTTCATATACATAAACTATATCAGCCATTTTCTCAACCGATACTCAGGGTATCGACTCCTTTCTTTGTTTTACCGCACTTTTTGCAGGGAATTTTTGATGTTTGTTTTGTCCAGCGCTAAGCCGGTCAAAACGAACAGAGCCGCGCATCCGACAGCCTGAACCGCATTGAAGGGTACCGAGGCCAGGGGAACCGCAAAGCCGCAGCCGAACACTATAACCTCAGCAAAATAATAACCGGCAACAGTGATGACAGAGCCTAAAACTATGCCCATAAGATTTCGCCCGGAAACGATTTTTGCGCCCGAATTTGTAAGCGTCAGTGTCATTGCCGCTTTGATGATCACCGAAGGGATCACCCACATTACCGCGCCGGAAAGTCCATCGGCAAGGCCGCCGCCCAATGCGGAGGCAACCGCCGCGTAAGGAGTCGGCAGGAAGCAGGCTGAAAGATAGACAAATATGTCGCCCGGGTGAATGTATCCGCCGTTTGAAAGGGGAGCGGGTATGTGTATAAACGTCGCCGCAGTTATAGCGGCGGTAAAAAGCGCCGTAAGGCACAAATAATATAAATTTTTCTTTTTGTTATTCGTAGCCATTTTTGTATATTTCCTTTCTGTAAAAATCTGTCAAAACGCCGAGGTGTTGTTCAAATTCAACCCCGGCATTGCCCGGAACACCGTTTTTGCTTGAACTTGCTATTGCCTTGGAAATGAATTCCACCGCAATCTCCACCGCTTTTTTTATCCCGCAGCCCTGAACCAGACATCCACAGATTATCGCGGAGAAAATGTCCCCGGTACCGGAATAATAGGAGCCAAAGGCTGTGTTTTCAATGCAAAAAGAAGTGTTCCCGCTTATAACCAAATTGCATATTTTTAATGTTTTACCGGCATCTGCCGGCATGGGAATGCCTGTGACTATGATAGTGCAAAGTGTGTCGTTGAGCAGTTTTTTACCCGTTTCATAAATATAATCAAGATAATCCGGGGAACGCTGCATATCAATGATTTTTTGATAATCCGTACCGGAAATGATGGAAAACTCGGTCAAATTCGGGGTTATGACGTTTGCTTTTAACGCCAGAGCCTTGATCCTTTCGCAAAGGGCGGGGGAGAGGGCGTCGTATATTTTGCCGTGATCCGCCATTACCGGATCCACCAGCACCAGCGTATCTTTTTGACGAAAATCGGATATGAATTTTTCAGCTCCGTCGATTTCTTCGGCGCTTGAAAAGAAACCGGTATATATACCGTCCGGCTCAAAATTTATTTTTTTCCACTCCTCGGAATAGTGCGGGATGTTTTCAGCGCAATCCCTTATATAGTAACTTTCATACCCCGTCTGATTGGTCAGAACGGCGGTAGGGATAGGGCAGACGTGGACGCCCAGCGCGGAAATTACAGGCATTACGGCGGAGAGGGAACACCTGCCCAGTCCGGAAATATCGTTAAAAACAGCAACGCTTTTCTGCAAGCTGACCCCTCCCTTGATGATATAATAACCTACTATAATAATAGCACTTCAATAATAACACTTTAAAAAAATTTTTTGAAGTGGCAAAATACACAAGATATTATTCGTCTTATATTGACATATTATTGAGAAGATAGTAAAATGAAGAACAGTTAAGTTATTTTACTGAGGTTGTTTTATGAAAAGCTTTGAGTTGGGCACTAAAATATTTTTCGGCGAAAGCTCCCTTGACAGGCTGCTTGATTATGATTGCGGAAAGATCCTGATAGTATCCGATCCTTTCGTTATCAAAAGCGGTCTGATGCATCATATTACTTCAAGGCTCGACACAAAGGGCACAAAGTACGAAATTTTTGACGACGTGGTTCCGGATCCTCCGGTGCCTAAGATCTCCGTTGGCGTATCAGCGCTCATTAACAGCCAGGCGGACGTTATTATCGCCGTGGGCGGAGGCTCCGCGATAGATTCAGCCAAGGCAATGCGGGAGGTCGTTTCAAAAATGGACGGCTATTCCGGCAAGCATATAAAACTTGTGGCGATCCCCACAACGAGCGGCACCGGCTCGGAGGTCACCTCATTTTCGGTTATTTCAGACCCTGAAAGCCACACCAAGTATCCCCTTATTTCCGATTCCATCCTGCCGGACGAGGCTATACTTGACGTTGAGCTGGTTAAAACGGTGCCCCCGGCAATCACCGCAGATACAGGTATGGATGTGCTGACCCATGCCATTGAGGCTTATGTCAGCGTCGAAAACGATGAATTCTCCGCGGCTCTTGCGGAAAAGTCGGTTGAGATCGTCGGCTCATTCCTGCTCCGCTCCTATCTCGACAATAACGATATCCACGCCAGGAGCAAAATGATGTGCGCCTCCTGTCTTGCAGGCATCGCGTTCAATCATTCCTCCCTGGGGCTTAACCACGGTATGGCTCACCAGCTGGGTGCGAAATTCCACATTCCCCACGGCAGAGCCAACGCAATGCTGCTGCCGCTGGTGATACAATATAATTCTGATATAAACAAGCACAGCCGCAGCAAAAAGGAATATCCTAAACAGGTAAGGAAATATGTCACCTTAGCGCGTCTGCTGGGGCTCCAGAATTTCAATACCATCACAACAATCCGCGCCTTTGTCAGCTGGGTCGAGTTTATGATGAAAGAGATGGATATGCCGCTCTGCATATCCTCCATGAACGTCTGTTCAAGGGAGGAATACTTTGCGGCCATACCTGAAATGGCGGAGGGAGCTATCAAGGACTCATGCACAGCCTCAAACCCCAGAACCCCCACAGTGGAGGATATTGAGAAGATATACATCGACCTGTGGTGATCTTCCGGTAACAATTTAATATCAGCCATATGACGAGCTCAGGAGATGCGGCAGCGCAACCGAAGGAGTAACACTCTCAGGTGCCGGTTTTCCGGCGGGTACTGAGTTAGGATGGCACTCCGGAGAAGTCCGAAAGGATGCCGAAGGTGCAAGACGGCAATGTTCGTTGCTGTCAATCTCTCAGGCAAAAGGACGGAGATATTTATATATACAGGGCTTTTTGCCCTTTTGTATAGGTTTATTTATTGACGGAGTTAAACTTTTTGTTTGACTCCGTTTATTTTTTCAGGAGGTACTTTTATGTGGAACAAAATCATTGAGAGCATTACCAGAGCCAACGACTGGCTGAACGGTATCGTTTGGGGCTGGCCGATGATCGTGCTGATCCTCGGTACCGGCCTGATCGTTACCATCCGTCTGCGTTGTATGCAGATACGGAAATTCGGAGACTCCATCAACACCACCATCGTTCCGACCATCAAAGAGATCGGAAAGCCCAGGAAGAAGGACAGCACAGCTAAATCCGTCTCCCAGTTTGAGGCTTTCTCGGCGGCAATATCCGGAACCGTGGGCACCGGCAACATAATCGGCGTCACCTCCGCCATCCTTACTGGCGGCCCCG
>CAMOTT010000105.1 GCA_946626015.1 uncultured Clostridia bacterium
ACCGTCGACCTCTAGCGTGACAGGCTAGCGTTCTAACCAGCTGAACTACCGGGCCGTGTGGTGGGAACAACAGGGCTCGAACCTGTGACCCCTTGCTTGTAAGGCAAGTGCTCTCCCAGCTGAGCTATGCTCCCGAGTGACGTCGCCTGCCGACGACTTGATTACTATACTATATTTTCAAAAAAAAGTCAACACTATTTTAAAAAATTTTTCAAAAAATTTTTTCGGCGGATCACAGAGCTAATCCCCTGTGATCCGCCGTTAAAGTCACAAATTATCCGCTTGCGGTCAATCTGTAAATATCTTTGCCGGGTATTTAGGCAGGAGGCCGAAGAACGAGAGGATAAAAGCTGCAATGATCGTGAATATATTCTTTTTCACGTTGATGGTCACAAGCTGCGACTGTGATACGACCTCGTCATCTACTACAAGCTGGCACTGGACGGTACAGGACTTTTTGATCTCGTTTATTACAAGCTTGGAGCCCACCTTGTAATTCGACTGATCGCCGTTTACGATCCAGCGCAGCTCCGCATTATTTAGCTCGGAGGTTTTTTCGTACTCCGAAGTAAGAGTCACGGTAGTTCTATAATTGACGGTGATCGAGTCCTCAATGCCATGTATCTTAAGCTCCGGCGCAAAGATCCACTTTGCAACGGCAAGCCTGTTGGAAAGAGACTTCCAGACCGTGGTCTCGCCTATTTTTATGCCGTCCACATACCAGCCGGAGAACTTATAACCGGCCTTATTTATGGGCTTGGGCAACTCGCCTATTGCCGAACCGTAGGTCACGGATTTGTATTTTTCACCGCTGCTGGAGTCAAAGGTGAGGGTAAACTTCAAGCCTTCCCAACGGGCATAAAGGATGACATCATTGTCCCCGGCAAACGTATCCACACCTTCGGTTATATTGCGGTTGTTGAGCTTATCATACCAGCCGAGGAAGTTGTAGCCTGTCCTCTCGGGAACCGGTAAATTTTCGTACACAGCGCCGGGAGCCATAGACTGTTCGGAAATTGATACCGTGCCGCCGTTAGCGTCAAAGAATACCTTGTGTTTAGGAGCCTCCCAACGGGCTGTCAGGGTAATATCATTTTCGTATGTGTACATTGCTCCGTCCACAAAGAGCTCGCCATGATCGTCAAACCAGCCGGCAAAATCCCAGCCATTTTTAACCGGCGTGGGCAGTGAAGCCACATTGACGCCGTAGTTGACCTTCATGGTCGACGGCGAAACTGTACCGCCGGCCGCGTCGAAGGTTATAGTGTATTCGTTACCCTTCCAGACAGCGTAGAGTGTGTGATCGGACGCCGTGTTCACAACGGAATTCTTTGTTACAAGTCTGCCGGTGGAGCCAAGGCTTGTGTACCAGCCGATGAACTCGCAGGCCGTTTTGACCGGCGTGGGAAGATCCCCGTAGGTCTTGCCGAACAACACAGCCTTGACAGCGGTTGCGCAGGTGCCTGTATTAGCGTCAAAGGTGACCTGATAGCTGTTGGGGGTCCACACAGCGTAGAGCGTGACGGAGCGATTCTCCGTATAATTGTCGTTGGCCTTATATTCGGCTGTGTTCGAGTTTGCGCTCTCTGACCAGCCCTCAAAGCCGTAACCTGTTCTGGTGGGAACGGTGGAGCTTATCTTAACGGTTCTGCCGTGCTCTTTTACCGTTGCCGCCGGGGCGTTTGAGCCGCCGTTAGCATTGTAAACGATGGTGTAGTTTACGCTGTAGGGATAAACTATGCCGTAATCCTTCCTTGTGGAGGTGCCCAGCAGGGGGCTGTTGTTGATATCCAGATAGAACTTGCCGTTGTAGGCTTTAAAGCCGTATATTTTATAGCCTGAACCGGAAAGTGCAGGCGAATACACTGTTTCGGATCTGTTTGTGGCGGTATCGAACTTGATAACAGCGGTGGGAGAAGTGTAATAGATAAAATTCTCGTCACTGCTCAGATTTGAAAAGCAGATAACCATATCGCCGTTGGCAAGAGTCATATAGTAATTTGACCACTGCTTTTCAACTGTAACAAGAACGGTTGATGTGGTGGAACCCGGGGTCAACTCCCTGAGAGTGTTGTCAACACTGTTTATGTAATACAGCTTGCCGTTAAAGAGCTGGATCTCGGTCAGAGATTTGATCCAGTAGTACTTTTCGTACTTTGTGTCGGTCGCCGAGGAGGTGTAGTCGTCAGCAGTGTGGCCGGTCGACTTGATGCCCTCGGTGGAGCGGAGAAGATTGTCATGGTAAACTCTGCCGTAGACGTCCAGAACCTTATCATCCCAGGTGACGTCAACGTGATACTCTTTGCCGCCTAATGTGACGATGTTCCATGTATGGTTGAGTTTATCGGATGTTATCGTGCGGGACTGTATGCCCAGCTTTTTGGTGAGGTATACAAAAGTTTGCGCATAGCCCTGGCAGACAGCTACACCGTTTATCAGCGTGCCGTAAATAGTGTAGGTATCATCCTCATGCTCCTTGGATGAGGGATAATCGTACTCCGCGTAGACTGCCAGCCTGTCGTGCACCAGCATGACCTTCTCGGCATCGGAAAGGGAGCTGCCCTCGATGCCCCTGAGCAGATAGGCCGCCTTAGCGTCCACAGCCGCAAGAGCCTGAGTATAAGCCGCTTTTGTCATTGTGTATTCAACGATCAGGGAAACAAGATAGCCGCCGGAGTATGAGACCTTAAGCGTGGCTATATGGAAAAACTCCGGAAAATCTTTCTGGACTATTGAAAACACGGCGTTCCTGTTTTCTTCTGTGTTCTGTATGCTGTACGAAGATATGGGAATGTTCGTTTCGCAGGCAGACACCTTGCTGAAGATGTACGCCTTGAGCCCCTCATAATCGCCGATACTGTCCGGAGCGATTGAGGAATCCGGAGCGTTGACTGCTTCGGCTGCAACAAAGCCGTTTTCAAGGTTGAGCGCAAACACCTGCGGCCCCATTCCGGCAAGCATAAGCATGGCAAGGAGCAGGGAAACGATGCGTAAAATGCGTTTTCTCATAATTGATCCTCCTTTTCGGATATGTGTTTATATGTTATCACATTATACGGATAATGTCAATATATAGACGTTATGAACAAATTTCCAATGGTATATTGTGGTTATTTTTCTTTTCTGTAAATTTACATTTTGATGAAGACACAGTTTTTTACGCCGGTATGCCGGGAACAAAAAATATTGTCGTTTAACCGTTAAAACGCAGCTCGCTAAAAAAAGAGTTCCTTTTCCGCAAATAGCGCGGAAGAGAAACTCCTGATTTTTTATTGATTTTTTATTTGCTGAACGGGAACGACCCGCATATGAGTTTATTCATCTTCGCCTTTGCCTTGTTTTTCAACAGGCAGGATCTCTACGCGCACCTTGACTATCCTTCTCTCCTCCACCTCGATAACAGTGAATTTCAGGTTTTCGTACATTATCTCGGGGGTCTCTCCCGGTTTTGGGAGGTATCCGAGGAGGCTGATAACAAAACCTGCCACGGTATCGTAGTCACCCTCCGGCAAGGTCGTACCCACAAGCTCATCCACCTCATCAATATTTGTGGAACCGTCTATGGTAAAGGTGGTCTCGTTAATTTTGGAGATCTCTTCCTCCTCGTTGTCGTACTCATCCTGGATATTGCCGACTATTGACTCCAGCAGATCCTCCATAGTGACGATACCGGCTGTTCCGCCGTACTCGTCAACAACAACGGCTATCTGTATCTTTTTGCCTGTCATTTCCTTGAAAAGCTCGCCGCAGCGTTTTGTTTCGGGCACATAGTAGGCCTCGCGCATAAAGTCTCTCAAGGTCTGCCCGGAGGGCAGCGACTTGCCTATATATTTGAGCAGATCCTTTATATATATAATTCCTATTATATTATCGGGATCCTCGTCGTAAACCGGGATCCTGGAATAACCATCCTCAACCGCCATGGATATAAGGTCGTTCATGGGGGTGTCCGCCTCCACCGCGGTCATCTCCGTGCGGTGGGTCATAATATCCCCAACGTCGATATCGTCAAACTCAAAGATGTTGTTTATCATTTCTTTCTGTACGTCCTCGATAACGCCGCGCTCGCCGCCCACATCCACCATCATGCGGATCTCCTCCTCGGTGACAGGCTCATCGTTGGCGTTGGGGTCGATACCGAACAGGCGCACTATTGCGTTGGTGGATACGGATAACACCTTGACAAAGGGCTTGGTTATGACAGCAACAGCCTGCAAAACTCCCACCACCTTGAAGGAAACCTTCTCGGGGCAGTTCATGGCGATGCGCTTGGGCACAAGCTCGCCCAGAACAAGGGAGAAATAGGACATCACGACGGTTATTATCACAACTGAAAGGCTGTGGATGAAATCCGGTGAAAAAACCTTGTCTATCCCTGTGCCGGACAGTCCCCGGGCAAGCATATGAGCAAATGACTGGGAGGCAGATGCGGAGGTCAGGAACCCGGCAAGGGTCACGCCTATTTGGATAGTGGAAAGAAAACTGCTGGAATTCGCGGTAAGTTTAACGATTTTTTTTGCCCTTTTGTCGCCCTCGTTGGCCATTTTTTCGATCTTGTTGTCGTTGAGAGAGATAATTGCTATCTCGCTCATGGCAAAAAACGCGTTTACAAGAATAAGCACAAAAAGCAGTACGATCTTAAAAGTGATACCGGCAGGTCCGGGGTCATCCATAAAAGAAACATCCTTTCAAAAACTCATAGTTGTGGGTATTATACAATACAGAATAGTATTTGTCAAATTCACATAAATTCAGCCTGCCGATAACACTCCGGCAGGCTGAACAGTATAGTTTCAATCCTTATTTATGCAGTATGGAGAAAACTGTCTTAATAACCGTCATGGCAGCTTTTCCGATGATCTCAAGGGGGAGGAGTATATCCTCGCCGAAATGCTTTGAGAGGATAACGTTGCCCAGCTTTGAATCCTTTTGAGTTGCGACCTTTATATAAGATATTATCTCGGTCTCGTATTTGCTTGTGTCGTTTTCATCCAGAGTGATAAGCCTTGCTCCTCTGTAGAAGTTTGTGGAGTAGCTGTTCTCGAAGCAGGCGCTGGGAGTCTGGATAAGATCTATGCCCTTCATGTTGACGATAAAGTTGTTCACATGGTCGTGTCCGAAAACAGCGCCTATGATGTCGCCGCGCTCCACCCATGCGTCAAACTCGCCTGCCGAATAGTTGGGCGGGCAGGGAGGCTCAAGGATATAGCCGTTGATCTTGGTAAGATCCGGGATGGGCAAACGGTTTACCCCGTTGAAGGTGAAATTTTTGATCTTGATGGGAGAACGCAGGAAAATGTCATATATCTCGGGAACGATTATATGCTGGAAAGCAAGGGAGGGCACTTTTTTGCCGTTAGCTCTTTCAAGAGCCTCGCTGGTGGTCTTGTACCAGTTTATCTGATCCTCACGAACATAGTCGTAGCCGCCCTGGCTCTCATCGGGGTTATATGTATTGGAATCAAAGAACCAAAGGTTGAAGGCTGTGCGCCTTCCGTCGGAGCTCAGGATGGGAAGGTTGCTGTTTCCGCAGCCGTAAAGACCCTCGACGTCATAAGTAAGACAGCCGGGGAAGGATTGGAATATCTTGAGCTGATCCTCTTTTGAGAAACCCTCCTGATCATCATGGTTGCCGAAAACCAGAGCAAAGGGTATGCCACGTTCAACAATGGGCTTCACAAGGCTCTCAATGGCGTCATAGACCTTCTGAAAATCGTTGCCGTTGCTCACCTGATTATCTCCGCCAAAGACCACAAGGTCAGGCTTTGTGTAATCCAAAGCTTCTGCAATAAACGCAGGAACTTTTTCACCGGAACTATCCTGATGTGTGTCGGTGATGTGGAGTATCTTGAATTTTCCGTCCTGATTGAACTTAAGCTGTATATCTGCGTCCGCCGAAGCGAAAATCATGCAGCTCATAACAAAAATAAGAGCCAGGATCACAGAAACAACCTTTGTTGCCGCTTTTTTCATAAATTAACCTCTCCTTTGATATTAAAAATCTATAATATAACGGTCATTGACCGCCATATTCCTGAATATCAAACGTAATATGCGTGCAAGTGCGTGGTGAGTTTGATCTCACCGTCATCCGTAAAGCAGGCGGCTATGCCGTCGCATTTGACTGTGGAATATATAGCGGAACGGGAATACATGGTAAGGTTCCACTTGACGTTGGGGTAGATCTTACCCAACCAGTTGGTGACTATTGCTATCCTTGGTCTGAGGGTTTTTATAAACCCGGCAGAAGACGCGCCGGCGTAGCCATGATGGCCTATTTTAAGCAGATCTACCCTGCCGATACTGTCCGCCAGCTTTTTTTCAAGACCATGTACGTTGGAAATATCCCCGCTTAAAAAGGCCGAAAGTCCGCCTTTTGTCACTTTCACACCGACGGTATCATCGTTTTCACCTTTAAAATGAGGATCCGTCACCTCATCTGTGTTGAAGAACTGAAGGGTAAAGCTTCCAAAGGCAAAGGGCTCCTTGGGCAGCTCCTGCACAATTTCTATGCCCAGCCTTTTTGAAGCTTCGCAAAGATCGGTATATATTTTTGGGATCTGCCAGGATCCCTTTTCGTAATCACGGAGCAGACCGACGCTCAGTTTTCTCAAATACGCCCGTTCAACAGAAACCGACTCATCGTTGATAATACGCAAAAATCCGCCTGCGTGGTCGTAATGATAGTGTGTGGCAAGGATAAAATCCAAATGCACCCTGCCCTCGCTGTCACCGGCGACCTTTTTCAGATACGCAATGATCTTGTCCTCAAAGCCCGATATTCTCGCCTTGACATTGGGATTATCGCTGCCCTCTCCGGCATCAATAAGCCCGAAGTGTCCGTCGCTCTCCAAAAGGATAGCGTCTGAGTTGTTTGTATTTAAGAAATGAATTTTGTCTGCACCAAGCCCACCGTCGAAAGTTTCGGCAGTGAGTTGATAGTTATTTTCATATTTATTGCACAACAACACTGTAACGATATCCAAAACAAAAACAGATATCATCACAAACATCACAACAATAGTTGCAATTTTACTTATTTTCAACGCTGTTCAAAATCTCCGATATGTTGGATTGATCAGATTTTGGAAAGGAGCTCCTTGAGTTCCTTGATCTCATCCTCGCTGAGAGTAACGCCTTTGCCCATTTTCTTGTGATCCGGAGCCCACTCTCTGATGTCATACTTGGGCTCTCTGCCGTTCCAGCTTATCTGG
>CAMOTT010000106.1 GCA_946626015.1 uncultured Clostridia bacterium
CCACCGAAGTCAGTGACGACAGATTTACAGTCTGTTCCCTTTGGCCGCTCGGGAACTCTCCCCAATATTAACTTTAGCGGCGGCTGAGCACCAACCGACTTCGCATATAATAACATATAAATTTGATTAAGTCAATACAAAAATGCAAAAATTTTATATATTTTTATAAAACTGCAAAAGCGCAGAGGCGCGGCTGACAAGCCGCGCTTTGTGTACGCTGATATTACGCCTGCCCTGCCGCGGGGGAGGGGAGCTTTGCCGCCCGGATCACTTGCGGCGGCCGCCCTTCTTCCTGCTGTTGAAATCCCGGTTAATGGCGCCGCACCAGGATTCGTCCAAAGCTTTGTCTTTTCGTAGCATACAGGCGGCATCGGAAACGGCCTCGTATAAGGTTCGGGTGCCCTGACTGTCGGCGTGATAGTTGACGGATCTGTCCGCGCCGATGCCAAACTGTTTAGCAGTCTCTACGGAGTCGATGTTGGCGCCGATAAAGAGGAACTCCCAGCCGTACTTTTCTTTCTGACGCTCTACCATCTTCTTGACTTCGTTGCTTGAATACTTGCGGCTTGCGTTTTCAAGGCCGTCCGTTGTAATGACAAACATAGTGTGCTCCGGCACGTCCTCCGGTCTTGCATATTTGTGGATGTTGCCGATGTGGCGGATGGCGCCGCCGATGGCGTCGATGAGGGCGGTGCAGCCGCCCACGAAGTAATCCCTGTCTGTCATGGGGGTAATGTCGGCGAGCTTTACCCGGTCGTGGAGCACCTCGCTCTCATTGTCGAACAGAACGGTGGAAACATAACATTCCCCCTCCTGCTTTTTCTGCTTTTCAATCAGGGAGTTGAACCCGCCGATGGTGTCGCTCTCAAGGCCGGACATGGAGCCGCTCCTGTCAAGGATGAAAACCAATTCTGTGATGTTGTTGTTCCTTTTTGTCTCTTTCATTGTAAATACCTCCAAAAAATAATGTGGCCGTTTGGTCTTTTGACCTTACAACCACATTATACTTTTTTGCTTTGCCGGTATGGTCGCATGAAAAGCGACATTTTTATGCGCCCAGCAGGGCTTGGTCAAAGGCGAATAAAGCCTCGTTGATCTCGAACACGTTATAGTTCTTGTTGGTTATGAAGTACTCGATTATCACATCGAATTTGTTGCTGCGCGAGAGGGCGTAGCCGGCCTTCATCAGCATATCCCTGACCTCCGGCAGAGGCAGCTCCAACGCTATGCAGAAGGCCAGAGCCGTTGACTTGCTTGGCTTGTACAGCCTGTCGTTGCGGATTTTGGAGAACAGCTTCCTGTCGATATTCGCCTTTTTGTAGCACTCGGCATCGGTGATGCCCTTTTCGTCTATTTTTCTCAACAGCATTTCGGAGAAGCTCTCGTCCATACTTTTAAGAGCATCTTCAAGGGAAGCCTTACTTGGTGAAAATACAGCCGTTTCGGGGGCGGCATTGGCCTCGCCGAAAAAAGGCGCGTTTTTTGCGGAGGGGGCTCGCCGGAGAGCTTTGCCGGGAGCGCGTTCTTTTTGAGCGTCGCCGGGAAGATCGGCCTGACTGTCAAAGTAAACGCTGTCATAAATCGCGTCCGCCCGATTAGACTCAAAATGTACTTCAACGTAGTTGTCGTCAATAAAGGCGGCGATATCGGAAAAGAGATTTTCGCTGATCCTGTATGACTGCTTGTCATAGATGACGATATAAACCAGCATATCGTTTTCCAGCAGGAAGGCGGCGATCTCTTCAACGGCGATAACCAGCGCCTGATCCTTGGGGTAACCGTAAGCGCCGGAGGAGATCAGGGGAAAGGCCACACTTTTACAGCCTTTTCTTTTTGCCAGCTCAAGGGAGCTGCGGTAGCAGGAGCGGAGAAGAGCCTCCTCGCCCCTTGTGCCCCCGGACCATCTGGGGCCCACGGTGTGGATGATGTACTTGCAGGGCAGCTTGCAGCCGCCGGTTATTTTTGCCTCGCCGGTTTTGCAGCCGCCGAGGGTGCCGCACTTCTTCAGCAGCCCGGGGCCTGCAGCTTTGTGAATAGCTCCGTCAACACCGCCGCCCCCGAGAAGGGAGGAGTTAGCGGCGTTCACAATGGCGTCGCATTTGAGTTGCGTTATATCGGCTCTGATTATTTTTAACGGCATAGATCCTCCTTGCTGTAACGGGCAGACTGCCCGAAACTTCTGAACGCCTTATTTATCATCCTCCGGAGCTAAAGGCAGGGCGACGGTGGCCTTGAACAGGTCGCCGTCCACAGAGATGCCGAAGCTGCCGTTTTGCAGCTCGCAAAGGCTTTTTGCTATGGAAAGTCCAAGGCCGAAGCCTTCGCTTGTCCTTGCGGAATCTCCCCGGGTAAATCTTGCGCAGAGCTCATCGCCGGAGAGCTCCAGGGGAGCGGCGGAGACATTCTTGACGGTCACATAGCCGAATTTGTTGTCGCCGGAGACCTCAACGTAGGCCCGGGTCTCCGGCATTGCGTATTTTACCACGTTGCTTATCAGGTTTTCCATTATCCGCCAGGTCTTCTGACCGTCCGCGAAAACGGCGGGGCGGCAGTCGGGCTCTTTTATGCGCATGTCGATCTTTGCGGCCTCAAGCTCGTCGCTGCTTTCGCCCACAGCCTGAAGGGCAAACTCATAAAGGTCGATGCTTACGGGGTGGAATTCCACGTTTCCGCCGGAGAGCTTTGAGACCTCGGTGAGGTCATCAATAAGCCGCTTTAACTGCTTGGCCTTTTCGTCAATGGTCACAAGATATTTCTGCTTGTCCTCGGGGCTTGTTTCCTCCCTTTTGATAAGCTCCACGTAGTTCACAATGGCGGTCAGGGGAGTTTTCAAGTCGTGAGAGACGTTGGTGATAAGCTCGGTTTTTGTCTTTTCGTCCCGGGTGGCGCGATCCACAGCCAGCTTTATGCCGTTGCTTATGCCCACTACTTTATCCGCAAGAGGCTTTGTGGATGTGGTAATAAGGCTTTCGTCTATCCGGTAGTCAAAATCCCCCTGCTGAATATGGGCGATAAGGCTTTGTATCTCGTTGAAGGCGGTAAAGGTTTTAAGGAAGATAAGGTAAACCGAAAGGTTTACAATAAGTATGAGCAGGACTGCCAGCACAGTGACAGGCCTTGACGGAACAAACGCCGCTGTAAGGGCTAAGACAGTGCAGACCAGCGAGTAGCAGATTATTGCCGAGAGTACGCTCTTTTTGAGATCCATTATCTTTTTGCGGTCAAGCCTGCCCCCGACGACGCTTATTATTTTTGCGGTAAGTGAGTCGGACAAAACGGTTTTTGTCTTGATGTGCCTTGCCATGGAGAGGATGAATTCCAGAGCGAAGGAGGCTATCACTATGCTGCTGACGGCCACGATTACTATGGCGATGATGTACCACTGGATATGGATGAGCTCGCCGACTCTGTCCGAAAAATTCCTGAGATGGTTTCGACAAAAGCGGAAGATAAAGTATATCGGCAGCCATGAAAGCAGCAGGTGCAGAGAAATGGGGATGTTATCCGTCCGAAGGAACTTTACTTCGGATTCTACGGAAGTTTTGCCGCAGACGACTATCAGGTAGGAAACCGTCAGGACAAGGATCAACAGGCCGGAAAAAAGCAGCGAGATCACGACCATGTATTTTGTACGGGCGTCAATGTAGGAGCGAAGAAGCCCGGAAAATACGCAGTTTTCCGAGTCGGGGGATTCGTTAAAGGCAAAATAAAAGTCAACTTTTTTGGCGTTGTGATACTCAAGGAGTTTTTGCGTCAGAGCGACGTACTCCTGGGCGGAGCTGTCCGTGCCGTTGTAGGAATAAAAGGAGTTCCCGGAGGAGTTCCGGTTTACTATGTTGACGGTGGAAGTCCCGGTCAGGGACATATACCAGGGGTAGGTCTCCCTGAGCACGGAGTCAAAATCCGCGGCGGCGTCTGCGCCGTCGATGTTGGACACGATAGTTCCGTCGCTGCGGGAAATAACGGCATATTTAAGGTTGAGCACACCGCTGAGGTAATGCTTGACTTTCTCGTAATCCAAAAGGAAGCTGTTCTTTTTCTCCTGCACCTTGAGATTGTAGGCGGATTTAAGGACCTGTTCGATGTGGGTAATGTTCACTGACAAGGTGCCGTCCGGAGCTACGGTGTAATAGTTCATGTCCAGGTACTGGGAATAGTCTCCGTACTCCTCCGAGGAGAGCTTGTACTGCTCAAGCTCGTTCCTGCGGGTCTCCACCTCGGCGGAGACCGCGCTGTTGTAATCCGACCAGATCTGCGCCTCTGTGAGCTTGAAGGCCTCGCCGCTGCTGACCATCTCATCGCTCAGATACTTTGTCAGCATATCAACGGAGCAGTCGACCAGAGAACTCAGCTCGTCCAAAAACGGCCGGGTCTCCTCAAAGTTACTGCTGTTGGGCGGCATATTCTTGATGTCGTAATTACGCCAGAACAGGGTCATGCTGAAGGCGCAGACTATCACCGAGGCGACAGAGAGTATCGCCAGGATAAAAGCCAGCGCCTTTGAAAACCTTGAATAATTAAATCTTTTCGATCTTGTAGCCAATGCCCCACACCACTTTCAGATATACAGGTTCCTTAGGGTTGATCTCGATTTTTTCCCTTATGCGGCGGATGTGCACCGTGACGGTTTTCTCCGCCGAACAGGCAGGCTCGTTCCAGACAGCCTCATAAATTTTCTCCGAGGGCATGACCTTGCCCAGGTTGTCCATGAGAAAGCGCACGATCTTAAGTTCCGTGGCGGTGAGGTGTACAGGCTCCCCGTCAAGGAACAGCTCGTTCAGCTCCAGGTCAAGGCAAAGGCCACCGGTGGAGATGATGTTATCCTTGTTCACCATGCTGCCCAGGCTTGTGTACCGCCTGATCTGGGATTTTACCCTTGCCACAAGCTCAAGGGGGTTGTAGGGCTTTGTTATGTAGTCGTCCGCGCCGAAGCTCAGGCCGGTGATCTTGTCCGTGTCCTCGCTCTTTGCGGAGAGCAGGATTATGGGCAGATTGTGCTCGCTCCTTATCATCAGGGTGGTGCTCAGGCCGTCCGTCTCAGGCATCATAACGTCCAGAATAACGCAGTGGATATCGTTCTTTTCCACTATGGAAAGAGCTTTTTTGCCTGTTGTTGCGCGGAAGGTGTTGTAGCCCTCCAGCTTGAGATAGATCTCCAGCGAATCAAGGAGATCCACATCGTCGTCGCAGATCAAAACATTGTATGACATATAAGTGTACCGGGTACAAACAGCGGTGTCCCGTTCTCCTTTCAGAAAAGTTCAGGTTTATTTTCTCCTTGGTTTACCGGGGCTTTTAACGTCCCGGTAATTGACTACCCGCAGGTTCCTGCGCTTTTTCGCCTGCGCTTTGGCGGCAAAAACTATGGCAAAATAAACGGCGATTATAACGAAAACCAGCAGAAGCATTATCTTGAATATTTTTGTTCCGCGCATATCCCGCAGGGAGGCGCCGATATACAGCACAATGCTGCGCTTGACGTTTTCGGCGGCCGCCAGATCGATAACGGCTATCTCCTCGCCGGAATATTTTACCCGCGCCTTGCAGATCTTGTCGCCTTTGGTTATGGGCGCGTTCAGCTTTGCGGGCAGGGATTCCGGGATTATCTCCACCAGCAGACCGCTGGGATCCAGATTTTTGGGAACAAAGGCGGAAACGTCGCCGGGGGAGACCAGGTTGACGTAGTCCGTATCCCTTGAGAGCGCCACGGGCGTCTCGGCAACGGATTTGTTGGCCGGTATGATCTGCTTGAACTCGATGTTGGCGAAGGCCTGCTCAAACAGGGTTTTGCAGTCAACAAAGGCGCAGTTTTCCTCCACCCGGTCGTTGTCAATGTCGTATTGGGGGGCCTTCATAACGATACAGAAATAGTTGTAGCCGCCCTTGGAGGCTTTTGAAACCACGCATTTTCCGGCGTTGGCGGTGGTGCCTGTCTTTATGCCGGAGGCGTATTTGAAGTAGTAATCCTTGATGCCGCTGTTGGTGATCTTGACCGTTGAGTAAAGGTTACGGGGCTTGCTTTTGTTTGTGGCAGGCACGGTGTACTGCTTGGTTGAGGTGATCTTGTCGAAAACGGAGTAATTATCCGGCTGCTGAGTCTTCATGTAGCGGAGTATTTTTATGATGTCCGCAGCTGTGGTGTAGTGGTCGTCATCGTCAAGTCCGTGGGGGTTTACAAAGTGGGTGCCGGTGCAGCCTGCCTTTTTTGCGTACTCGTTCATTTCGTTGGTAAAGGCGTCCATGGAGCCGTTGCCAACGTGGTAGGCCAATATTGAAGCCGCCTCGTTGGCGCTGGCCACCATCATACAGTAGAGCAGGTTCATTATGCTTATCTCTTCGCCTGCCTTGAGGCCCGCGTTGGAGCTGTCTGTTCCCGCAAGCTCGTCGAGCACCTGCTGGGGCACGGTGAGCACCTCGTCAAGATTTTTGCATCGCTCAAGCACCACCGCGGCGGTGATTATCTTTGTAAGGGAGGCGGGGGCGGTCTTCATATTGGAGTTTTTTTCAAATATAACAAAACCGTCGTCCGCGTTGACCAGCAGATAGATCTCCGCGTGGAGCTGGATATTTTCGGAATTGAGCAGACTGTTGAAGGCGGCCTCTGTTTTGATACGGGGGACGCTCAGCAGCACAAAAGCGGCGCATAATACAAAAATTATCAATTTTTTCATAGACAACTCACCCATAAATGTTGTATTATATATATTTGGAAAGAAAAATTTCAGGGATTTTAATTCATTATAACAGCTTTTATCGGAAAAAGAAATACTTTTTTATGTTTTCGGGAGGTTTCGGTTTATGATATACATAACCGGCGATATGCACGGGGATTATGATCGTTTCAACGCCCCGCAGCTCAAAAATCTCAAGGCGGGGGATACCCTTATTATCTGCGGCGATTTCGGATTTATATGGAAGAACACCCGTAAGGAAAATTCCATCCTCAAAAAGATAGGCAAAAAGAAATACAACGTCTGCTTTATCGACGGCACCCACGAGAATTTTGAACTGCTCAATGAGTGCGGGGTCAGCGAGTGGAAGGGCGGCAAGGTCCACCACATCTGCGGCAACCTCTATCACCTTATGAGGGGTCAGGTGTTCCGCCTTGAGGGGCTGAAGATCTTTACAATGGGCGGCGGAGAGTGCTCGGACTTCGAGATGCGGCCGGACACGGACACCTTGGC
>CAMOTT010000107.1 GCA_946626015.1 uncultured Clostridia bacterium
GGCGGTCTTTGTGACGGAAAACGGCGAGATAAAAATAACCGACGGCTTAGTCGGCAGCTTTGAACGGAAGAACTGATTATGGATAAACTTGCCAAGCGAAGCGATATTTTACTGATTTTGATTTTATTTATGCTGGCGCTGGTTCTGATCCTGCCCCGGTTTTTCAGCCGTCAGGAACCCCTCACCGCCTCCGTTTATGTGGACGGGGAACTGAACCAGCAGATTGATCTTTCAAAGATAGATTCAACATATGAGTTTTCGGTAAACAACACCGTGATAGTCGCGGAGAATAACTCCATCCGTTTCAAATCCTCGGATTGCAGGGATAAGCTCTGCGTCAACACCGGCAGATTGACAAAGGCCAACAGCGTCGCCGCCTGCCTGCCGAACAGGGTGCTCATCGCCCTTTCCGGCGAGAGCGGAGAATACGACGCCATCACTTATTGAGTCAGGGAGCTTTGATATGAAAAGAAACTCAGCGTCACGGGCCGCCCTGTTGGGCATACTCACGGCGGAGGCTCTGGCTCTTTCGTTCCTTGAGGGTCTGATACCTCCCATACCCGGAATGCCGCCGGGAGCAAAGCCCGGGCTTTCAAATATAATCACCATGTTCACCGTATACAGTGTGGGCTGGCAGGAGGCTCTTGTGATCACCGTTTTAAAGGCGATCTTTGCCGCCCTTACAAGAGGCGTCACCGCCGGACTTATGAGCCTGTCCGGGGGTCTTTTGAGCACAGCGGCTCTGATACTTCTGTCAAAATTTTCAAAGGATCGTTTCGGATATCTTGGGATAAGCGTCATCTGCGCCGTTATCCACAATCTGGGTCAGCTACTTGTTTCCTTTATCCTTTTGGGCTCGGCAGCAGTTTTCGGTTATATCCCGTTCCTGATCCTTTTCGCGGTGGTGACCGGCGCCTTAACAGGCACCGTTTTAAAGGTCACAATGCCCGTACTTATAAAGCAAATCAAATTTTCTTCATTTTATAAAAGGGGTTGAATAAATGTTTTCATCAAAGAATGACGGTGTGCTCAACGCCGTCAAAAAGGTCAGAGGCGGCGTCAAGGTCTCCCATTGCAAAAACACCGCCGAATGCGCCACAGTGCGTATGCCCATACCCCAGGAGGTAGTTATCTCTATGCAGCAGCACATCGGCGCGCCCTGCACTCCCTGCGTCAAGGTGGGTGATACGGTCTCGGTGGGTCAAAAGATCGGAGACAGCGACAAATACGTCAGCGCCCCCATCCATGCCTCCGTTTCCGGCAAGGTCACAAAGATCAGCGAGATCCAGCTTGTCAACGGAGCCAATGCCCAGGCTGTGACCATTGAATCCGACGGCGAGATGCGGCTGTTTGAGGGCATTGAGCCGCCCAAAGTCACCAACAGAGAGGAGCTTATAAAGGCCGTGCGGGAGTCCGGGCTTGTGGGTCTTGGCGGCGCAGGCTTTCCTACCCATGTCAAGATGAGCTTCCCCCCCGAAAAAAATATCGACACCCTGATAATCAACGCGGCGGAATGTGAGCCATTTATTACCGTGGACTACCGCGAATGTATCGAAAACTCCTGGGATATCCTTTCCGGAGTGTACAGCGTCAAGGAGCTTTTGGGCATAAAGAACGTTGTTATCGCCGCAGAGGACAATAAACCCGAGGCCTTCAACGTCCTTAAGCGCATTGCAGATAAAGATCTCCACGAGGGCAACTATGTCCGACTGATGCGGCTCAAGTCAAAATATCCCCAGGGCGCGGAGAAGATGATGGTGCAGTCTGCCACCGGCAGAAAGGTTCCCCCCGGAAAGCTCCCGGCGGACGTGGGCTGTATGGTGATGAACGTGGCCAGTATCGCCTTCGTATCCCGTTACCTTAAATCGGGCAAGCCCCTGGTCAGCCGCTCCCTGACGGTGGACGGTTCGGCAATAGAGAACCCTAAAAACGTCCGTGTTCCCATCGGCACCAGCTTTGGCCAGATAATAGAGTTCTGCGGCGGTTTCAAGGAGCCCCCCGCTAAGATCCTCGCAGGAGGACCCATGATGGGTTTTGCCGTTATGAGCACTGATATACACGTCCTTAAGCAGAACAACGCCATACTGGCATTTAACGAAAAAGACGTTCACAGCAAGCACGAAAACGATTGCATACGCTGCGGCAGCTGCGCCGCCGCCTGCCCCATGAGTCTTATGCCCACCCTCATTGAGCGTTACACCAAGGCAAAGGACGTGGAGCGCCTGCAAAAGATCGGCGTGAATGTGTGTATGGAATGCGGCAGCTGCGCCTATTCCTGCCCGGCGTCAAAGCCCCTTGTTCAGGTAATGCGTCTGGCTAAATCCATTGTCAGAGAGGAGATGGCAAAGAAATGAGCAAGCTTACAATAAGCGCCTCCCCCCACGTCAAGTCAAAGACCTCGTCAACCGGAATAATGCTTGACGTTGTTATAGCACTTGCGCCCTCGCTGATAGCCGCGGTGTTCATCTTCGGCTACAGGGTACTTGCGGTGACAGCCACCACGGTGCTCACAGCGGTGGCGGCGGAATACCTTTCCCGCAAAGCCATGAAGCGCCACAACACCATCGGCGATCTCAGCGCCGTTGTGACCGGCGTTCTGCTGGCGTTCAACCTGCCGGTGACCATCCCCCTCTGGATGGCGGCGATAGGCTCGGTGATAGCCATAGTTATCGTCAAGCAGATGTTCGGCGGCATAGGTCAGAACTTCGTAAACCCCGCCCTTATCGGCAGGATCGTTTTGCTTTCCTCCTTTTCCACCGATATGACAAACTGGGTCAAGCCCCTTGCGTGGCGCGCAGGAGACGCTGTCACCACAGCCTCTCCCCTTGCCCTTATGGCGGCAGGCCAAAACGATCAGCTCCCCGGTCTTGCGGATATGCTCCTGGGCGTTCGCGCCGGCTGTCTGGGCGAGACCTGTGCTTTGGCTTTGATCATCGGCGGAGTTTACCTGATGATCCGCAAGGTCATCTCTCCTGTTATCCCCTTTGTTTACATAGGTACTTTCTCAGTTATAATGCTCATCGCCGGCAAGGGTGATTTCACATACCTTGCCTATCAGATAATGGGCGGCGGACTTTTACTGGGCGCCTTCTTTATGGCAACGGATTACGCCACCTGCCCCATCAATTTCAAGGGCAAGATAATCTACGCCATCGGCTGCGGACTTCTCACCGCAGTCATCAGGCTGTTTGGCAGCCTGCCGGAGGGCGTTTCTTTCTCGATCATACTCATGAATATCCTCACGCCCCACATTGAATCCATCACCACCCCCAAGCCCTTCGGCGCGGTCAAGGAGAAAAAGCAGAAAAAGGAGGCGGCTGAACAATGAAAACTTTTAAAGAATTTGCCGTTCCCACCCTTATACTTTTCCTCATCTGCGCAGTTGCCACCTCTCTGCTGGCGCTGACAAACAGCGTCACCGACCCCAAGATAAAAGAGCTTTCCGCCCAGACGGAGCTCGCGGCCCGCAAAAAGGTTCTGGCAGAGGCGGAGAACTTTGTGCAGGAGGCTGACATAACCCTTGACGGCAAGGTTTATGAGTGCTTCAAAGGCGTTAAGGGCGGCCGGGTCAGCGGCTACGTTTTCACCACCGTTGCAAAGGGCTATGGCGGCGACATCAAGGTCATGACCGGCGTTGACGCTGACGGAAAAGTTTCCGGTGTGGAGATACTTGAGATAAGCGAAACGGCAGGCCTCGGAATGAACGCCAAAAAGCCCGACTTTCTGAGCCAGTACATCGGAAAATCCGGCGAAATATTCGTCTCAAAGGATAAGCCCGGCGAAAACTCCATTGACGCCCTCACCGGCGCCACCATCTCATCCCGGGCGGTAACGGGCGCTGTCAACAACGCTCTCAGGCTTTTTGAGGCGGCAAACAACGGCATAGAGCTTTTAAATGATCAGGGAGGTGCGCAGTAATGGCTGAAAAGCGATCAATAGGCAAAGAGTTTACAAAGGGCTTTATCTCTGAAAACCCTGTTTTAAGGCTGGTTCTCGGCACCTGCCCCACTCTGGCGGTCACCACCTCCGTGGTCAACGCCATTGGCATGGGTCTTGCCGCCACAATAGTTCTCATCGGCTCAAATATGGTCATCTCGGCGCTGCGCAAGATCATCCCCTCAAAGGTGCGTATCCCCGCTTTTGTTGTGGTCATCGCCTCCTTTGTTACAATAGTTCAGATGCTGGTCAAGGCCTTTGTCCCGGTGCTGGACGAATCCCTTGGCGTGTATCTCCCCCTGATAGTCGTCAACTGCATAATTCTCGGCAGAGCGGAAGCCTTTGCAAGCAAGAACCCCGTCCTTGTTTCCGCTGTTGACGGATTGGGCATGGGTCTTGGTTTTACCACCGCGCTTTTGTGCATGAGCTCCATCCGTGAGATCATCGGCGCGGGCACCTTCCTCTCCGGCACTCAGAGCCTGCTGGCCCTGTTCGGGGACAATGTTTTAGGCGGCTTTGACGGCTTTACGCTGATCTCCGGCAACGGAGCGTTGAAGCCCATGGTCATACTCATCCTTGCCCCCGGCGGTTTCTTTGTGTTCGGCCTGCTTATGGCCTGCGTAAACAAGCTCGCTGAAAAGAAAGGCAAACCCAAGGCGGAGCTCAAGGGCTGCAGCAACTGCCCCATGGCAGCCTCCTGCTCCCTTGAATGTAAAAATGATATCAAGGAGGGCAAAGCGTAATGAAACTTATGTTATCGGTACTGCTTACCGCCGTTTTGACGGAAAATTTCATCCTCTGCAAGTTCCTCGGCATCTGCCCCTTCCTTGGAGTCTCTAAAAAGCTTAACACTGCGGTGGGAATGTCCGGGGCGGTCATCTTCGTTATGGCTCTCGCCACTGCGGTGACCTACCCCATCAACAAGTTCCTGCTTGTTAAACATGACCTTGAGTATCTGCAAACCATAGTGTTCATCCTGGTCATAGCGGCTCTGGTGCAGTTCGTTGAGATCGTACTCAAAAAATTTATGCCTCCCCTTTACAATTCCCTTGGCATCTATCTGCCCCTTATCACCACCAACTGCGCGGTGCTGGGCGTGGTAATGCTCAACATCGGCAAGGAGTTCAACTTTGCCCTTTCCATGGTCAACTCCATCGGCGCCGGTCTGGGCTTTATGCTGGCAATGGTGATGTTCGCCGGTGTGCGGCAAAAGCTGGAGGGCTGTGACATTCCCAAGTTCATGCAGGGTCTGCCCATCACTCTTGTGGCCGCTTCGCTGGTCTCCGTTTCCTTCCTGGGCTTCACCGGCCTGGTGGACGGCATATTTGCCTGACTAAAATATAAGAAAGGGCTGTTGATCGTCACTGATATCAACAGTTGAGAGGATCATATATGGAAAGTATTGTTTTAGCGATAATAATCGTCGCGGCCATCGGTCTTATAGCCGGTTTGGGTCTGGCAGTAGCCTCCAAGGTCATGGCTGTACCCGTTGATGAAAAAGCGGAGAAAATTAAGGCGGTTTTGCCCGGCGCCAACTGCGGCGCCTGCGGATTTTCCGGCTGCGCCGGTTACGCTGCGGCTCTCTCGGAGGGCAAGACCAAAAACACCGCTCTTTGCGCCCCCGGCGGCACTGCCGTCTCTTTGGAGGTGGCAAAGATAACCGGGCTCTCCGCCGGTTCTGTTGTGCCCAGCTCTGCGGTGGTGCTGTGCAGAGGCACATCCCAAAATGTTTCAAAGCGCTTCGTTTACAGCGGCGTGGAGAGCTGTAAAATGGCGGCTCAGCTTTTCGGAGGCCCCAACAGCTGCTCCTTCGGCTGCTTAGGCTACGGCGACTGCGCGGCTCAATGCGAATATGACGCGATACATATCTGCGACGGCGTCGCCCGCATCAACCCTGTGGCCTGCCACGCCTGCAAAAAATGCGTCAACACCTGCCCCAGAGGCATTATCAAGATGCTGCCCCTCAATATGGCAAAAGCCGCCGTGCTCTGCAACAACCACAGCAAGGGAGCCCAGACCAGAAAGGACTGCTCCGCAGGCTGTATCGGCTGCATGAAGTGCGAAAAAACCTGCGAATACGGCGCAGTGAAGGTGGTCAACTTCTGCGCGGTGGTGGACTACGAAAAATGCGTTGGCTGCGGCAAATGCCACGAGGCCTGCCCGGTAAAATGCATCGATATAATGAACCTGAAAGCGTAATAAATTACATCAAAAATGCTTGCCGTGAATGATCGGCAGGCTTTTTTGTATCAGCTCCGAAAGACAGCAAAACCCGGATGAGGATACCTCACCCGGGTTATTTCGCATTTTGCCGTTGTCGCTCGGTCAACGTTGAAATTACCTTTTGATCTTTTGAAAATCAGAACGGACGTCAAAGAAAAGTCCCACCGATACAGCCGGGAGCAGCATGATCAGCATAGCCAGCATTGATAAAGCCTTTTTAAATGTTTTTCTCATAATCTTTCCCTCCGAAATAGTTTTAAAAATATCAAAATTTAAAGTCATTCAAAGGCCCGTGTTCCGGGCACAGGTGACATTTTAATCCACCTGTTTTGATTTGTCTACCCTTTGGGATCAAACTTAAGCAAATCTTAAGATTCTTAAACAAATCTTAAGATTTGAACAAAAACGGTTGACGCCGGAGCGCGAAAAGCACCGGGACATTATCTGCCCCGATGCTTCTCTTTTTTCTTTTGCTGTTTAAGCTCAAACAAACGCTCCGCCTGAGCCGCTTTTGCTTCCCGTCGTTTGGCCTTGCGCGCCTGCTTGTTCTGATCCTGCTGCAGCTTGAGAGCCTGCTGTGATTTTGTCCCCACGCCCTTTGCGGAGAGCTGCTTTTTGACCTCTCTCTGCATACGTTTGGGGTTCGCCCTGCTCTCTTTTACAACAGCGTCCACAGCCGGGCTGAACCGCAGATCGCAGTAATGCTTTAAAATGAACTCATAAACCTCTGCTTCTTTGGGTTCGGCTCCGAAAGTTATTTTGGAGACGGAGAGTTTTCCGTCCTCCGTCCTTTCAAAAACGCCCACCCAAAAGGGTTCATCAAAAAACACCGTCAATCTGCAAACCGTCTTGCCCATGTTATCCCTCCTTAATGATAGATAAAACGAGCAAAAAACGGACGACCCGGAGGGGAGGGTTACTTACCCTGCTGTGAGCA
>CAMOTT010000108.1 GCA_946626015.1 uncultured Clostridia bacterium
TGTTTCAAAAGCCTTTGAAACCGCAGGCTGCAATGTATCCGCAGGCTCGTTTGAGGGCATCAGCGACGCCGCAGTATTCAGCCGCGGAGGTATTGCCGCCGCCGCAGTTTCCGCAGCCGCTCCCATCAAGGAGGCTCCCTACCGCCATACCCGGCTTGATACCGAGGAAAATATGGACATCAGGACTGTTGAGGCAAGCGTGAATATCGCCCTGGAGACCGCGTTTCTCTTTGACGAACAGGGTCTTAAGGCCTCTTATTGATGTTTTTAATATATTGACAAGGTATTTTTACTATGTTAGAATTACAGCATAAAAATAGTTGGAAGGGAGCAGAGAAAATGAAATCATCAATCAAAAAAATATCCGCGCTTTTACTTGTTTTCGCGTTGATTTTCTCTTTTGCCTCATGTTCGCTGACAGACGATCACGACACTGACGAAACCACCACCGAGCTCAAGGCGCTTTCAGTTCTGCCGGACGGCAAGGACAGCGTCATCGCCTACTTCAACAAGGTCATAGCCCTTGCTGACGAGGGCACCCCGGCTTTCAACCTCAAGATAAATAACGACGCTTCCGACTTTGAATGTGAAAACGGGTTGGTCAAATCCGCTTTCTCCACCATCAAAAAGTATATGCTTAAAAGTGACAGTGAAGAGGTGGAATTCGGCACCAAATTCTCTGAAAAACTGCCCGGTGAAAAGGGCGTTGCTGCCATTGATCCCGCCGTTGTCAAAAACGCTACGGCTGAGTGGCCGGACGTTGAGAGCGGCATGACCACCGTCAAGGCAAACGAATACACCGTTGTTATTGAGTTCAACGATAACCTCAGCGTTGCCGACGTGCTCAAATATTTCGGTATGACAGACAAAGCCGAGGTGCTCAAGGAGTTTGAAAAGTCCGCTGATTACGTCAAGGTAAACGACTATTCCTCCGAATACACCGGCTGCAGGATCGAGCTGCACGTTGATGTTCAGACCGACAGGATCACATGGATGGCAGTAACACGCGCCGCAGTTGTAACCGCATCTGCGACCTGTATCGGCCAGCTTGCAGAGGCCGGCGACGTTACCGCAACATTCACATTTACCAAGACCTGTGAATTCAAGGATTTTGATTGGACTGCCCCGAAGAAATAAACAGCTTAACTAAAAATAAACAGGGCTGTGCTAATCGCTGATTAGGCAGCTCTTTTTAATGAAAGGACTTTTATATATGAATGTTTTTGAAGAATTGCAGGCAAGAGGTCTTATTGCCCAGATGACCGACCCCGAAAGAGTAGAGGAATACCTTACCAAGCATAAAATGAAGTTCTACATAGGCTTTGACCCAACGGCGGACAGTCTCCATGTAGGGCACTTTGTTCAGATCATGGTCATGGCTCATATGCAAAAGGCCGGCCACACCCCCATCGCCCTTTTCGGCGGCGGCACAGGCATGATCGGCGACCCTTCCGGCAAAACCGATATGCGTAAAATGCTCACAAGGGAGACCATCGAGCACAACATTGAGTGCTTCCAGAAGCAGATGTCCCGCCTGATCGATTTTTCGGACGGCAAGGCCATTATGGTAAACAATGCCGATTGGCTGATGAACCTTAACTATATCGACTTTCTCCGTGAGATCGGCGTGCATTTTTCCGTCAACCGTATGCTGGCAGCGGAATGTTACAAGCAGAGGCTGGAGCGCGGTCTTTCCTTCTTTGAGCTCAACTATATGATAATGCAGAGCTACGATTTTCTGACCCTTAACCGCAAATACGATTGTAAGCTTGAGCTGGGCGGAGACGACCAATGGAGCAACATCATCGGCGGCGTGGAGCTGTGCAGAAGGTGCGACGGCCAGGAGGTCTTCGGTATGACATTCAAGCTCCTCCAGACCAGCGACGGCAGAAAGATGGGCAAAACCGAAAAGGGCGCCGTGTGGCTTGACCCGGAAAAGACTTCCCCCTACGATTTCTACCAGTACTGGCGCAACGTGGACGACGCAGACGTTATAAACTGCATGAAGATGCTCACCTTTATCCCTGTGGAGCAAATCGAGGAGTACGCAAAGCTTGAGGGCAGCGAGATCAACAGGGCTAAGGAGATACTGGCCTACGAGGTCACCAAGCTCATTCACGGTGAGGATGAGGCGCAAAAAGCCCAGACGGCGGCAAGATCCCTCTTTGGCGGCAGTGTTTCGGATGATAATATGCCCACAACAGAGCTCACTGACGAGGACTTTGTGGACGGCAAGATAAATGTTATCGATATACTTGTAAAAGCCAACCTGGCGAAGTCAAAGGGCGAAGCCCGCAGGCTCATCCAGCAGGGCGGAGTTTTGGCAGATGACGTCAAGGTCACGGGCTTTGACGTGGAGATAAGCAAAGAGCAGCTTGAAGCCGCTCCGGTAATCATCAAAAAGGGCAAAAAGAGCTTCCAGAAGATAACGCTGGCGTAAAACCGCACAACGAACACTGAAAGCTCGATTTCAACATACGCAGTTCCGGGGCGGGCAGACCGCCCGATAGATCATTACAAAAGGGGTTGTCGCATTTAGATGAAGACACCGTTTTCTTCGTCCGACAGGCGTATGCAGATACTCCGGAGGGCGAAAAAACGGTGAAAAAATAAATAATTTTTACTGTCATAACAAATATTTTGAATCTATATGCAAGTAAAAAGAGCTTCTTTTCTGAAAAATTTTCGGAAGAGAAACTCTTTTCCTTTATTTATTTTTGTTATTCGCTAAATGCGACAGCCCCTTTTCATCAAAGCATCTCAACCAACTGTTCCTTTGGTCTGTAGCCTACGGCGGTGTTTACCACCTTGCCGTCCTTAAAAAGCATCACCGTGGGGATGCTGGCAACTTTGTACGCGGAGGCAAGCTCCGGCTCATCGTCAACATTGACCTTGCCGACTTTGATCTTGCCCTCATACTCCTCGGCGATCTCCTCGATAACGGGAGCAAGCATCCTGCAGGGGCCGCACCATGTAGCCCAGAAATCCACCAGAACGGGCTTGTGGGAGTTGAGTACCTCTGCCTCAAAATTATCCTGGGTAAGTTTTATTTCAGCCATAATTTATCTCTCCTTTTGTTTTGAATTTATCTTTTGACTATATTATACACTAAAATACGGCTCAAGAAAATACCTGAGCCGCAATTTTTTTGTTTTTTGATCAATTTGCTTTATTTAAACGGGCGGGCAATTATACCGCTCTGCGAAGCAAAAATCCCCTTAATACCATATCCAGCCAAACAGAAGTATCCTTATCATCCACTGCCAGAAGGCTAACCTGACAGTTACCTTGCAGGTGTTGACGACCGTGTTGCCCTGCTCGTCGGTGACGGAGAGAGTAACGGTTGCCGCACCCGGCTTCGCGCCGTAAACATTGCCTTTGGCGTCCACAATAACGATACTTGGATCGGAGGACAAATATGTGACCGTGTATTTCGTTCCGGGATCGGCGGTGATCTTCGGGTTCATTTTGCCCGTATCTTTGTAATCAAGGCTGAGATCATCGATGCTTACGCCCTGAACCGTTGCCTCAAGCCGCGGGATGCTCTCCGTTTCAATAACCTCGCCGCAATCCGAGCAGTAGAGCGTCTTTATACCTGCCTCGGTATATGTGGGCTCCTTTGTTACCACCCATTCGCCCTCAGTGTGTCCTTTAGCGTCAACGTAGTTATCCACATGGCTTTCGCCGCATAGGCTGCAGTTATATATGGTGTATCCCTTTTCAGTGCAGGTAGGCTGAATTAAGGTCACTTTGAAGATATGTTCCAGCTTTTCTATCTCTGTGGTTTCCGTTGCGTCACAGCGTGAACAATACCTTGTCAGCACGCCCTTTTCGGTGCAGGTCGCCGGGGTGGTCAGCCTCCAATCTCCGAAATCGTGGCCAAGAAGAGGAACGTAATCATCAATATAGCTGTCACCGCAGGTGCAGGTGTAGGTGGTATAGCCATCCTCCGTACAGGTGGGCGGAGTTACCACCGGCTCATAGGTGTGGTCTGTTTTTTCTACCTTTCTCGTTTCCTCAGCCTCACAGCGGGAGCAGTGTCTTGTCTCCAAGCCCTCGCTTGTACAGGTGGCGGGGGTGGTCACTTCCCATTTGCCGAAATTGTGACCCAAAGGAACGCTGTAATCCTCAACGTAGCTGTGTCCGCAAAGGGTGCAGGTATAAGTGATGTGCCCTTTTTCCGTACAGGTGGGCGGAACCGACTCGGTTGTATATGAATGCTCAAAATTATCCAGTTCAATGGTCTCCGTGGCGTCGCAGCGGGAGCAGTATCTTGTCAGCACACCCTTGGCAGTACACGAACCGGGTGTGGTCATTATCCACTTGCCGAAATCGTGACCCAGAGCTTTGACATAACTGCCAACGTACTGTTCACCGCAGGAGCAGGTATAGGTAGTGTAGCCCCTCTCGGTACAGGTTGCCGGAGTTGACACCGCCATATAGACGTGTCTGTGGGGCGGATCGATTATTTCGCCGCCCGCTGAATCTGATTTCAGCTCTTGCAGCTTCAAAGCCGGGCAAACGCCACCGCCGGTATAAAAGACAGATACGCCATAGTTGGGATAGCCTATAGTATCCACCATAACGCCTAATATCGACCAGTGTCCGGGGGTTCGCAGCCACCAATAAGTATGCGCACGGCTGCCGCTATCGTATTGGGTCACTGTCGTATCCAGACCCTGGCATTTTGCGTAGTCGCTGCCCGTCAGTTTTTTATTAAGGTCATAATCCGAATTTACGCTGAAAATGTTAGCGTAGGTCACCGCTTCGTCATTTGAAAGGAGGAAGACCTTGTCGTCTGTTGAAGGCGCGTCATATTCTTCATAGCCTTCGCTTCCGTTCAAGGTGCCCCAGCAATCGTTGTTCAGGCTGGTGATCTTGATATTGGCTTTTTGCTCATCGGAAAATGCCGTGTTGTAAAAATCATCGTTCAACCACTGCCTTATGCTGCTGTAAGCATAGTTGTTCGCATAGTGCGTTTTTTCAGGATCGCCCCAGCAGTGATTGATCTCCTCATTGTCGGCGATGGACCAAGTTGTAACATAGTCGTGGTAGGGCTGGCTGTCAATGATGTTGTTGCACATAACGAAGCCCTCTTCCGGGTCAAGCACTCTCCATTTAAGAGGCTCAAACTTGAACCAGTATACTTGGCCGGTAACGTAACCGCTGTTGCCCTGCTGTAAGTTACTGTTCCCTTCGTTCTGCGCTCCAATTGTGTGTGGCCTGTACTCTTCAAAGGTAACGCCGCGGTATTTTTCGCCGTTAAACGTAACGTCTTTGTACAGCATATAGGGCGGCGTATCCACGGTTTCCTGATCCTCTTTTGGGTTGTATACCAAGGGGTATTCGTATGATATCCAGCCGGCCTGAATTGAATCAAGAATTCCGCCCATTGTGGAAGTCACGTCTCTCTGGGGATAGGTGCCGTATTGGATTATATCCCCCGTCTTATAACCCGAATCAGCGGCACTGACAGATACAAGCCAGACCGCAGGCGCTGCGCCAAAGGTCAGAATAGCGACCAAAAGCGCCGAGATGATCTTTTGAACTGTCTTTTTCATAGTTTACCTCCTAATAAATAATTGTTTATATTTTCGGGCACGATCCGTCCATGCCCGATATAACCGGGAAGATCCGCTTTCAATTTGGTTTATAATCACAGAGCGGATAGCCGACACCGTAATTCAAAAACGTTTTTATAAAAGGGAACGGGGAAAATCTACGTCTGTTTTTTACAAACAATGTATAGATATTTTGCATATGTCCATTATTAGTATACTATAGTATTTAAATTTTGTCAAGTATTGATTATATAATAGTATTGTAATAATGGTTTTGTGAGGAATGATTATGGCAACTTTGAACAAAAATATCCGTGATCTGCGCGTAGATCACGGTTTAAGTCAGGTCGAGCTTGCCGGTATTATGAACGTCTCGAAGCAATGTGTTTCCAACTGGGAAAACGACAACGTCCTGCCGTCCATAGATATGCTGATAAAGCTTGCGGATTATTTCAGGGTCTCCACGGATATGCTGCTGGGCAGGGCGGAGAACGACACCATCAGCGCCGCCGGGCTTTCGCCGGAGGAAAAGGCCCATATTTGTATGCTGATAAACGACATTTGCAAAAAATAAAATCAGGACGCAAAAATCCCCTTAAGGCACCGATAAGGTCAACCTTAAGGGGATGTATTGTATTTGGAAATACATTCAAAATACGTATTTTTCAACAAAAGATGACAATTATTTTTCATTCATATGTTCTTTAGTAGTTTTTATTGATGCAATGAGCATACGTCGGATAGATCGGCATTGGTGAAGAGGTTCGCTTATATCCTCTCCTGGAATTATGCCGGCCTTTTGTGCAACTTCAAGCCAGTATTCCGTTTCATAACACTCTTTCAGACTGATCTGCAATTTTGCAACAAAATCAGCTTTGCCGTGGGCATATTTTGCTTCACGTATATTTGCCCCTATGCTTGTCGCCGATCGTTCAAGCTGATTTGTAAAAGAATAATGTCCTTTTATATTATCGGTCAATTTCAATATCCGGACAGCAAATTCGGTCGAAAGATCGGCAAGTTTGTTTTCAACCATACTGTTATCTCCTTGTTTTAATGAAATCGCGGCAATGCCGCGATGAAATCCTCGCGCTGCTCGGATGAAATCGTTCGCTTCGCTCACGATGAAATTAAATCCGCCCCTATCCCGACGAAGTCGGATTTCATCACGAAGTGATTTCATCCACGCTTGCGTGGATTTATCCCGTCCGTCAGGACGGATTTAGATAAAAAAACCTCGCCGTTGGCGAGGTTTTTTTGGAGGCGCCACCCAGACTTGAACTGGGGAATAAAGGTTTTGCAGACCTCTGCCTTACCACTTGGCTATGGCGCCATATTGAATTATATTGTGGAAGAAAAGAAATTATTCTTCCGTTAAAAACAGACGCTCAAAACGGTTAGGTTTAAGCGTCCTGAAAAATGGAGCGGATGACGAGGCTCGAACTCGCTACCTCCACCTTGGCAAGGTGG
>CAMOTT010000109.1 GCA_946626015.1 uncultured Clostridia bacterium
AAATGAAATCAGGGAGTTTGCAAAGGTTCCCGGCCCGATGGCGGTTTTGACAGCTCCTGAAAATCTGGGCAAAAGCTCAAGCAGAATAAAGCAGAACGTGATAAACGAAAGTATCGCAATAGTGATGATCTTTTTTCGCCTTTCTTTGAGCAGGAACCAGCCTATCTTGCGGCGATCTGATTCAAGCACGTACTCAGGGATATTTCCCGAGAAATTTTCCTCCCCCGGTTCCTCGTCGCTTACCACGTCGTCCCGGTGGTTGTAAAGGTCTCCACTTTCGGAATCCATCTCCTCAAACTCTTTTACAAGGCGGAAATTCTTTACCTTTTCGAGTCTGCGGTACTTTACGTCCTGCTCGATTTTTTCTTCATCTATCTGATCAAGAGCCTCCTGCTCGGGGAACTCAAAAAAGCTCATCTGACCCTCAAGAGGCTCCGCTATCTCCTCTTTCATGGGGAAATCCCCTGTAATGCTGACCCTGTTGCTCATACCTCTGCCTGAGAACTCGTGCAGAGGCTGAAGCTCGCCGGTATGAAAAACTCTGACCTGATTTTTTTCGGCCTCTATCCCGGCGCGCTCCGCAGGCTCCGTCATATGTGAGGGTACGGGATCGGGAGTGAACACCGCGGTGCGTTGTTCGTTCTCGATATGTAAAGGTTCTTTCTCCGGCTTTCGCGCAGCCTTTTCTCCATCGGCTTCGGCATCGCGCTCAACCTTTTCAAACTTTGAAAAGAGACTGCCTATGAGGGCTGTTCTGTCGATAAACTCGGAACGGTTTTCATGCTCGTTCTCCGGGCTTTTCTCACGTTTTACTTCGGCGTCTCCGAAACGCGAAAGGGCATTGTTGGCAAAATCTGTTTTATTCGGAATAGTCGAAGGTTTTGCCTGCCTTCTGAAACCGTTCTCCCCGACTTTATCACCGGCAGGCTTTTCGGATAAGCCCTTTAAGTCTTTTATTGCCGACGTGCGTTCCTCTTTCGGCTCACCGGATTTTTCAATTTCGCCTTTTAACGCAGAGTCGGAGCTTTTCTCCGGCTCCTTTGCGCTCTTGCGGAAACGAGCCATATCATAAGGCTCTACGTCGTCATCAGCGGCCGCCGCATATTTTTCAGGCTCAAAGACCTTATAATCCGGTTCCGCATTTTTATCTTCGGGAAAATCATCCCTGCTTTTTATCTCAACTCTTGTTTTATCTCTTAAGCTCACTTCAGGGGCATCGTATTCCCCTGAATTTTGCGGAGGTTCGTCCGCCGGGATCACGCCGCCGCGAACGGGGAAACCGCTGAAATCATCGGCCTCGTCCGTCTGATACGGCTGTTTGTTCCTGCGCGACAGGATTTTATCTAACAGTGAAGGCTTTCTCTTTTTTTCATTTTCAGCATTGAAGTCATCGTGTTCAAAATCGGCCTCAAAGTCAGGCAAATCGGGATCCCGGGACACCGTTTCAGATTCCGCGCCGATCTCCTGAAAGACAGGATGTTTCTTCTCCGGCAAAATCTCGGCAACGATTTCGGGCTCCTCAATGACCGTCTCCGGGATCGTTTCTGCCTTTACAGGCTCACGCTCCGGCATGGGAGAAGAAGCAAAAATATCCTTTAAGAAGTCCGATAATGGCTCCGGATCTTCGCTGTCGTCCTCATCTTTTTCAGACTCCGCTGCAAATATAGATTTTTCCGGCTCACGGACTGCCTCGGCCTTTTTGGGTTCCGGCACGGTCTCGATTTTTTTCTGCGCCGGAATTGCCTCTGCCTCAGGTTCCGGCACAAAATCAACCTTTTCCGGCTTTGATACAGCCGCGGCCGTTTCATGCTCCGGGGCAAATAAAGGCTCCCTGCGCTCCGTTGAAGTCACCTCGTCAGCAGGCGTTTCTCCCCTCTTCTCCACCGTGACGGCGGCAGCTTTCCCCGTTACTGCTTTTTGTTCCGCAACGTCAGCAGTACCTGTTCCGTTTTTTAACGGTTCAAGATATTTGTTCAACAACTCGTCTATATTAAAGTCCAAAACTACTTCAACCCCTTCTAAGGTGATCCGTCGGCAAAGGAGAAATCACTTTATGCTTCTCTGCCTTGAAACCTCAAACATCAGTATTCCTGCGGCAACAGATGCGTTAAGAGAGTTTATATGCCCCTTCATAGGCATTGAAACCACAAAATCACATTTTTCTTTTACCAGTCTTCCCACGCCGTTGCCCTCTGAGCCTATTACCAGACCCACAGCGCCGCCGAAATCCTGCTCGTACCACGGTTTTCCGTCCATATCCGCGGCATATATCCAGACATTCCTTGATTTAAGCTCGTCGATGGTTGACGAAAGGTTGGAAACCCTCACAACAGGGACATATTCCACCGCCCCCGCCGAAGCCTTGCCCACAGTGTATGTAAGGGAGGAGCACCTGCGCTTTGGGACTATGACCCCATGGGCGCCGGCTGCGTCCGCGCTCCTTATTATTGCCCCAAGGTTGTGGGGATCCTCTATCTCATCGCAAATGATTATAAACGGAGGCTCGCCTTTTTTCTCCGCCGCGGAAAAAATATCCTCCAGCTCAGCGTACTCATGGGCAGCCGCGCAGGCTATTACCCCCTGATGCGCCGAATGTCCGCACATAAAATCGAGTTTTCTGGAATCGACCTCCTTGATCACCACGCCGTTTTCACGGCACAATCCGATGATCTTGCCGACAGAACCGCCGCGATCCCCTCTTGCTACCATAAGCGTGTCGATGGCTCTGCCGCTTTTTATTGCCTCAAGCACCGCGTTCCTGCCTATTATAAGCTCGCTGCTGCGTTCGTCGGGTGTCTTTTCCATACCGGCCCTCATTTCGTGCAAATATTTGTTGCAGACAAGATATGTGTAAAATATTGTGATTATTATACCACATATTGTATTAGAATAACAATAGTATTTTTATATTTTCAGAACATATTTTCAAAAAACACCGCATTTTGCGGCACTTTATTTCGTTTTTCTACGGTTGTGAATGCTATGTTTCACAAAATCGTTCCCGATGACATATTATTACATCACAATGCGACCGCTTTTTTGCAGAATGAGTAATATAATTTAACCAACTGCACAGCTGTAAACCTGAAAGTCAACGGCTCAATGCAAACAAAAGAAAGGAGTGGCGCACACCACAACTGCGCCCAAAAGTAACGAGATGGAAAAGATCATATCGAACCTTAAAAACTTAAGGCTTAAACTCCTGCTCAACGAAACATTCCGCCTTGTCTTGAAACAGACAGCGGCATTTATTGGCGGATTTATTCTTTCCCTTGCAAGGCTTTTCGGAGGCATATCTCCGCTGTTTGTTGCATTTACCGCAGTGGTCCCGTCAGGCTATGCGGTAGCCGCCGTTTTCGGTGGCTCTCTGGGCTGCCTTGCCACTGCCCCGGCTGTGGACGCCGTGCAAAGCATTGCCGCAGCTGCGGCCGCCGCAACAGTAAACTGCACCGTATACAGGTTGCTTGTCAACAGAAAAATAGAGATCATCGCTCCCCTGTCCGCCGCTTTGTGCACGGCAATCACAGGAATGACCGCCTTGTCAGCAGGAGGCTTCTCCGTCAACGGAATAATAGCATACATAGGCGCAAGTCTTCTCGCGGGCTGCACCGCTTACTTTATCGGCGGCGCTGTCCGTATCCGCCCCCTGCCCTCAGGAAACTTTTGTCTTGGCGCAAAGGAACTGGCAAGCCTTGCCATAACCGGATGCACGATCTTTATGGCTCTGGGAACGGTGGAAATAAGATCCATTGTCCCGGCAAGGGCGCTGGCGGTAACGGTGATCCTGTTTTTCTCAAGGTATGCTCAGGAAACCGGCGGCGCAATTTCGGGCGTGTGTTCCGGCGTGGCGCTCTCTTTGGCCACCGGGCACAATTCCACGGCAGGCGTCTTTGCCCTTGGCGGACTTTTGTCCGGGGTCTTTGCCTCTATCGGTTCCCTTGCCTCAGCCTCTGTTTTCGCAGTAATTTGCGGACTTGCGGTGCTCATCCTCGGCGACAGCGCCGACATCGCCACCTTTGTTGAGGCCGTTTTCGGCGCGGCGATATTCCTGGCGATCCCGGCAAAAGCCATAGACAGATTAAAACGAAACTTTGCAGCCTCACGCGCCGGGGTTCCTGTTGAATCCGCAAGGAGCGCGGTTATAATAAAGCTCAGATCAGCCTCCCACACCATCTCGAAAATTTCCGAATATATAGGTTCGGTTTCTTCAAGTTTCAACAGCATGAACACCTCCCCCGTGGATCTTGTTCCGGAGAGCGTAAAAGTAAACGTCTGCTCCGATTGCGCAAGGAACAAGGAGTGTCACATAAAAGACGAAAAATTCACCAAAGCCGTTTTTAACGGAATAATGGATGATCTGGCAGCCGACAAAGTAATATACCCGGATCGTCTTAATCCCAAGTTTTCAGAAAACTGCATACACCTTTACGAGCTGGCGGACGAGTTCAATATAGCTTACGCAAGGCACATAGCCCGCAAGGAATCCCGTGAAAAAGCCTCACAAATACGGGAGGTCATAACCGACCAGTTCGATTGCATAGCGGATATTCTCGGAGAAGTGTCGGACGAGGTTGCCCAAGCAGGGAAATACAGCGCAAAGCTTGCGCGCAAAGCCTCTTCCGCTATAGAGGCCTCCGCCGGGGTCAACGTCAAGACCGCAAGCTGCTGCACTGACAAAAACGGCCACGTCCGCCTGACTGTTCAGGCCTCCGCCTTCAGCGATTCCGGCTCTCCGCTGAAAATTTCAAAGGCTGTTTCAAAAGCCTGCGAGATCAAGTTTTCCGAGCCTGCCATAGTTCCCTGCGGCGACGGTGTTCTGATAACAATGACCCAGGTGCCCGTATATGAGCTCGCCGTTGGCTCGGCTCAAAGCGGCTCCGGCAACGGCAACTACTGCGGCGACTGCTGTGATTATTTCAACGACGGCCGGGGCAGAAGCGTAATGATATTGAGCGACGGCATGGGCACCGGGAGCCGCGCCGCCGTTGACGCCTCACTCGCCTGCGAGATATTGAGCCACACTGTGCGCGCAGGCATCGGCTTTGAGAGCTCCGTAAAGCTTGTAAATTCCGCTCTGCTTGTAAAAGGCGAATATGAATCTCTGGCCACCCTTGACGCTGTCAGTATGGATCTGTTTTCGGGAAAAACCGAGTTCTACAAAGCCGGAGGCACCACCACGCTCCTCCGCAAAGGCAACAAGGTACTAAAGCTGGAAATGCCCGCCCTGCCTGTGGGCATTCTTCGTGACGTGCGCCTTGAGAAAGCCGCCGCTCCCCTTGACGTGGGGGACGTGATCCTTATGTTCTCCGACGGGCTGGAGGTATCCGACGGCAGATGGATAGAGGAGGAGCTCAAACAGTTCCATAAAGAAACTCCTGCAGAATTTGCCCAGCGGCTTGTAAGGCTTTCACGAGAAAAGAGCGCCGGAGGTCACAAAGATGACGTAACCGTCCTTTGCGGCGTGGTACATTACAGCAAACAAATATAATATGTTTCTTATTTAGAGAGGAAGGACAGCGGATGAAAAGGTCACCACATAAAACCCCCGCGAAAAAGGCGGCAGACGCCGTATGCGGCATAATGTTCGCTCTTCTGCTCTTTTGCGGCGTCATAACCTCCGATATCTGGGCGGGCAGGGCCGCTCTTGTGAGTTCGGCTCTGTATATGCCCCAGGGCTCGATGAAGCTCATAAACAAATATATAAAAGCAGCCTCCGCGCCAAAGCAAAGCAGTAACCGTATCACCGTCCCGGTCAATGCCGATATCCCGGAGCAGGCAAACAAACCCGAGAAATATATCGAAAATCTGACCGACGTGCCAAACGATATAAAAGAGCTTATTGAAACAGCAAAAAAAGATTTTGCAGATCAAAAGGAGGACGGAAAGATCATTGAGACTACCTTTGGGAAAAGCAATGCCACAGACGTTTTTGAAAACGTGGCGGTGCGCAACACCACTCAAACGGGAAAAATAAGTATAAAAAAATCCCTGTCGGAAGAAATAAACTTAAAGATCCGCAAGGATAAGCCTGCCGTTCTGATTTTTCACACCCACACCACCGAGGGCTATGAGATCCTTGACCGCGGCTGGTACGCCGCCGATTACTCCTCGCGGACAAAAAACGTCAGCAAAAGCGTTGTCCGCGTGGGCACCGCCATCGAAGAGGCTCTTTCAGACGCCGGATTCATTGTGATACACGATACCACCATCCACGACAACAAATACGGCGGAGCCTATGACCGCTCCCGTAAGACCGTGCAGAAGTATCTGGACGAGTACCCGAACCTTACAGTCGCCCTGGATATACACAGGGACGCCATCCAGCGTGACAGCGGCGCAAAAATAAAACCCGTAACCGTGATTAACGGTAAAAAATCTGCACAAATTATGATTATAACAGGCATTGAAGAGGGCAAAATCACCGGTTATCCCAACTGGGAGCAAAACCTGAGATTTGCGCTTAAATTGCAGAGATCCTGCGAGAACAGGTTCCCCTCCCTTATGCGTCCCATATTTTTCTGCCCCAGAAAATACACCATGGACTTGACCCCCTGCAGCCTGCTGATCGAAATGGGCAGCGACGCCAACACCCTCGACGAGGCGGCCTACGCAGGCAGACTTCTGGGCACTGCATTGGGTGACCTCCTCAGCAATTATGTGATCGAAAAGGAGTAAAAAATGAAACGAGAAGCTTATGATATCCTGAGAAAATTCACTTTTACCGTTATGATATGCTTATGTATCACCCTCACCGTCAGCGGCGCGATAATGGTCTCCAACAACACAGAGAAAATAAGCTTCGGCAAGCAGAAATCCTACGTGGGGATAAGCTTTGACAAAAGCATAAATCTTTCGGTGAATGACAGAGACATATCCTTCACCATTCCCGACGCGGTGTTCAATATATTA
>CAMOTT010000110.1 GCA_946626015.1 uncultured Clostridia bacterium
AATAAGCAAGGTCGGAGGCTTCCTTTTCGTATGCCATCTTTTCAAGCTCGTCCAGGCTTTCCCGCATATCCGCTCTGATTATATTTTTCTCGCTGTAATATTCCTCATCGAGGACCATCTCAGTGGCCAGGGTCATCTTTTCCTCGGGGGAAAGGGCCTTATCCTTTTCGGAAAGCTCCACAGAATCAAGGACCTCGGGGTAGTCCGTATATCCCTTTGCCTCGATGACAAGACGCATGGCGTAATATTCCCGGTCCATCATCTTTATGGATGCATCCATAGCGGCCTGAAGCTTCTCAAGAGCGGCGATGCTGCCGTTTTTTACGGACATTCTGGCAACGGCTTCTTCTCTGTGCTTTGCCTCAAAAACCTCCTCAAAATATTCGTCAAGATATTTCATCTCGCCGTGAACCGTAAAACGCTGGACTTTCTCGGTCAGGTAATCCGAGGCGTCCATAAGCTCACGGGCGGCCTTTCTCAGCTCGATCTGCTGCTCCGAGGTTTTGGTCAGGTGCCAAAAACTGGTTGACAGGTTATAGGTTGAATAAAACACCAAACCGCAAATCAAAACAGCGCCAATGATAAGCCACGCGTGTATTGCTCTGAGGGAAATTCCTTTCTTGATTTTTTTATCAATTTTACTCATAATTCATACCCCTAATTTTATTTTTGCTTTCTTTCTTTCCATTCCCTGATGCCGGCGATCAGTTTTTCGCTGTCAAGCCTGTTGCTCAGGGTGATCTTAATGCTGACAGGCTTTTGCTCCCCGTTGATCATGAGGATATACGGGAGATGGAAGGATCCCTTTTCTCCCAGATCCTTAAAAATGTTTTCCTTTGTGAACCTTTCCCGGAATTTGTGCAGGTCATCAGGATTAACGACCTTTTCCATTTCGTTGGCAAATTGCCGGAAGAAATCATCTCCGCCGGAAGATAAGCCGAGCTGCTTGTAGGATGATGCTACGCAGTATTCCCTGTATCGTCCGGTTTCCGGTTCAATGGTGTAGATGCTCATATATTCTCCCGAAAGAGCTTCAACAATGGCGTTGGAGTCGCGATCCATACGGAGCATATTGCGTTCGCTGTTTTGCTTTTCGTGAGGATCTACAATGCTGACGCCGATAATGATATATCGTTCGGACTGCATACGGATGGCCTTTAAATCGACATACTGAGGTATACCGGAGTCTATCAGTCTGTATGTGGTCTTGAATACTCCGCGGTTCGTGATCTCTTTTCTTATGTTTTCTTTTGTAAAGACATTAAGGAAATGTTCTCTGTCCTTTTCGTAGATACGCTGTTGAGCTCTTTCTTTGCAGGCGGTGAAGAAATTTTCACCGTGGCGCTCAGTGGCAAGCTCCCCGATATCTTCCGGCAAACTGTATTCTATAAAGCGTTCAGTTTCCAAATCTACGTAATAGATATTGTAATAATCTGAGGCAAGCACCCTTGCAATGTTTGCGTATGTTGTTCCGTTGGTTCCCTCTGAAATCGAGAGCACCGCAACGGCAACAGCCTCTTTGCCGGTAACGGAGTTTTTGTTTATCTTTCTGATAAAGCCGTGGAGTACGGAACCGTCTGACATCTCCTCATCAAAGAACGATCTGCCGATACCTTTGCAGAATTTTTTGACAAGCTTAGTAAGTTGGGAGTCATTGCCGAAGAGTTTAAAATCTCTTTCCAAAACCTCTAATGAATAAAATCTGACCAAAAAATCACGACAGGCCTGATTGCTGCGGACCAAATGGAGCCCATCGCTTCCAAGCTCCAGGATGCCCATTGGGATGGTGTTGAAGACATTTTGAAGCTCGTCATTGTCCTCGTTTACCACAAAGGCGAAGTCATAAAGGTTGACGCGGTCGATGGATTCGTAATATGACGTCTCCTCCGGATTTTCAAATTCAATCTTGAATCCGTTCCTGAATTTTTCAATGATGGTCTCAATTGGCGCGGGTTTATGATAATAATAGCCCTGAAGCTTGGAACAGCCGATATCCTGAAGGAAATGCTCCTGCTCCTTTGTTTCGATGCCCTCGCACACAGCGTCAACGCCCAGGGCAGTGGCCATCTTCATAAGCTCGGTTATAATGATCTTGCCCTTGGGACTTTTGTCGTATTTTTGCATAAAGTTCATATCAAACTTTATAAGGTCAACGGATATCTCCTGCAAAACATTCATCGAGGAGTAACCGCTGCCAAAATCGTCCATCCAAACAGGGAAACCGAGTTTTTGGAACCTTGAGATCTGCTCCTTCATATATTCGAAATTACTGCAAACCGCGCTTTCGGTTATCTCTATTGTGATAAGACTGCGATCAACACCGGCATTATCAACACGTTTGCGCACTTCTTCAACAATATCGCAGCTGTCAAAGTCAGACCGGGAAAGATTTACGGATTGGGGAACAACGGGACATCCGATTTCGTTGAATTTGTGTATCTTTTCCAGGATCTGATCCAAAACGTAAAGATCCAGCTTGTAAATGATACCGGAAGCTTCAAGGTAGGGGATGAAGTCGGAAGGAGGCAAGACGCCGCGAACTGGATCGATCCAACGGGCAAGCGCCTCTTCGTCACAATTCCTGCCGGTGACCGCGCGTACGATCGGCTGATAATAGACTTTTATCCACTTCTCTTTTAAAGCTTTGTCGAGGTTTGTTATTACATACTGACGCAGAAGAGACTTGTCCCGCATCTCCTCGTTAAAATACTTGAAGCAGTAGCCGTATGCGTTTCTCAGCTCATCACAGGCGTACTTGGCCCTGTCAAGCGCTGTGCTGATTGATACTTTTTCGAGATTGTTCCGATATATGCCCACGCGGACAGGCAGCACATTTCCGCCGTTTATCTTTTTGGATTTTGTGAACAGCTTTTCAAGCTTTTCCTCAAGCTTTTCGTCCACTGTATAGACGGCGAAATGGTCACCGCCGACACGGCAGCAGTTATCGCTGTTGAATATGCTTATCAACACCTTGGAAAAGGCCTTGAGCAGCTTGTCGCCCTCAGCGAATCCGTTCCTGTAATTGAAATATTTCATACCGTTCATATCAAAGAACAGCAAAACCTGACCGTTTGTGTTTTCAAAGTTTTCTCTCTCCGCCTCGATAAGTTCAACGAAATAAGTCATCCTTGGCAATCCGGTGAGAAAATCATAATGGCCTGCATTCAAAAGACTCTCCTGGTGAAGGGCGAGATTGAAAGCTCTGTTTAACTCTGTTTTGTTGAGCTTCGATTCTTCTGTATAATTGCCCTCGTCAGTGTACCAGATATGTGCAAGACGCACGCCGGTGTCGGTACAATATTGTTTACCGGAGGCGTGAATGACCTTATATTCCGGGAGATCCTTCGTGCGCATGCGGTAGATCACCTCGTAATTTCCGCCCTCGTTTGTAAAACGAAAAGTCTTGTCCGATATCTGAGCAATATCATCCGGGTGGATATTTTTATATATGTCGTTTTCCATTTCCTGATATGCAGACGCCGGATCGTTGAACCCGAACATTTCACAGAAACCGCTTGAGACCAAAAGGGTAACGATTTTGCCGTTTATCAATTGATAGACAGCAAACGGTATTTTCATATTTTCCATCAATGAACGCTGTTCGTTTGTAAACAGATATTTTTCCATAAAATGAATCTCCGTTTCTCCTGTAAAATATCATAGCTTAATTTTTACATTCTTTATTTGCGTATATTTTCAATTGATTCGGTGCTGCCGCCTCCGTTATCCTCCGGATCACGGAATTCGCCTTTTTCGACAAGACGCAGGAACGCGTCTACAACTTCAGATGAAAGCTGGGTGCCTGATACTTCCTTGATGATCGAAACGGCCTTGTCAAAGTTCATGCGCGAACGGTAGGGGCGGTTGGAGTACATAGCGTCAAAGCAATCCGCAACGGCGATTATCTGAGCTACGGTGGGTATCTCATTGCCTGACAAACCTAAGGGGTAGCCCTTGCCGTCCGGCCGTTCGTGGTGAGCCCGGGCGCCAATGGCGATCTCGGGCATGATGCTGATATTTTCCAGCACGTCGTAGCCTCTGGCGGCGTGGGATTTGATTAGATTAAATTCCTCGTCGGTGAGCTTTCCGGGTTTATTGAGAACGTTGTCGGGTATGCCCACCTTGCCGATATCGTGCATCAGTGCAATGTTGCGGTATTTTTCCACCGTTTCTTCATCATACCCAAGCTCACGCGCAAGCTTTTCCGTATATTCGGCGACCCGGAAGGAGTGACCCTGAGTGTACGAGTCCTTGAGGTCGACCACCTTCGCAAAGGCTTCTATTATCTCCCGGGTCAGCTCTTTGTCTCTTTTTTGCTGATTTATAAGGCTCTCCATTTCGTCCGCGCGGCGCGCGCCTACGTAAAGCCTCGTTCCGACCAATATGCAGCCGATCAGGAAAAATGCGGCGATCACGGCAATTTGAGTAAGGTAATTCTTAATAAAATCATTTACGCCCTTCATTGAAATATCCGCGCCCACATAGGCGACACATTTGCCGGTAGAATCAAATACAGGCTCATACCTGGTGAGCAGCCAGCCGTATGTATCATTGCTCTCTATTGTGTCTATTTTGCCGCCTGAAAGAAGAGTGGGCAGGTACTCGTTGAAGCTCTCGTCAAAACCTATCACATTGCCCAAAGAGGCGGCATCGATATCCGGACGCTCGTCATATTCGGTCAAACCGTCGTTGGTAGTCTCAAAGTCGAAGACAACGTGGCAGCCGTCAGGCTTGATCTGATAGACATACAGGTATTGAAGGTAGGCGGTATTTTCAAGGATACTGTCCAGCAGACGCCCGGTTTCTAAATATTCATCATCGGCGCCGTTTGACAGCCATACATCTATTTTGTCACCGTCGATCTGCTCGGCGGCAAGCATTGAGGTGTTTATTATGGTCTGCTCCCTGTAATCATAGGTCGTGCGCTTGAAGATCATCAATCCCGAAAAAACAACTGCGCCTACTGTGAAAATTATCAGCAGCGCCAATACTATCATAAGCAGACGGTGCCTGTTTATTAACGGAGCGTTGTTGTCATTAGTTTTTTTCAAGTCGGTTACCTCTCCATCTTTATGTGCCTTTCTGTAAGAATAGTAAAGTGATATCGGTCAGAATATTTCTTTCCATCTTTCAACGATAACTTCCGGCCTGTATTGAAGGGCGCACTGCTTTGCCTGCCGCCCCATCTCGCGCACAAGACCGGGATCCAGAATAAGCTGCTCTATCTTATCCGCCAGATCCGCCGGATCGTTCTGCTTCGCAAACAACGCGGCACTTGTGCCTTGAGTCATGCTCGCTATTGCCGGCAGCTTTGTGGAAACAATGGGCAAGCCGCATTCCAACGCCTCCACCGCCACCATTGGGAAGCCCTCAAAAGTGCTGGAGATAGCCAAAAACGAGGCGTCCAGCATCAGGCTCTTGACATCATCGCTGAAAAACTGGAACTCGATATTTTTATAAGGTTCCGCCAGCTTGCGCACCGTTTCCTGTTGGGTGCCGTGGCCTACGATCCTCAGAGTCCAATCCGGATATTTGTCCGCTATCCGGCCGAAAGCTTCCACAAGCAGATCGTAGCGCTTGACCTCCTCGATCCGGCCGACAGCAAGGATCACCTTGTTGTAATCGCTGCACTTGTCGCTGGTAAACGAAACAGGATTAGGTACAACCAGAACACCGCGGAAACCAAAGCGGCGGTAGTTCCGCGCCGAGTCGTTTATCAGCACAACAAACTTGTCCGCCTTGCGATAGACGTACAGGTTCAAGAGCTGCCGCTTCCATGTATAGTCCCGTGGAGAGCAGTGCTCCGTCATAACCAGGCGCATAGGCGGCAGCTTTTTGCGCAGCCGGGCAACGGTGTGGGCTATGGGTGAATGGAACGTTACCAGCGTATCAAATTTATTCTTTTGAAAAAAATCGATCAGAAAGTCATCGCAGTTCGATTCAAAAGGAAACCCGCAATGGATGATCTTGGTACTTGGGGAAAATTTAAAGGAGCTATTTTGCCCGGGCTTGGAATTGAGAGACAGGATAGTAAGATCAATGGTGCCGTCCTTTTCAAAAGCAAAGCTGTGTGTGGAGATAACCCGTTCTATTCCGCCAAGATTTGTGATGCAGTTGGTAAGATAGCAAACCTTTTTCATGCTTGTTCCTCCTGTTGCGTTCCTTGGATTTAATATTTTATTGTCTCGGGAATACATTCCTCAAGCTGTTCTTTTGGAATGGAAACAAAAATATCTACAAGCTCCTCGTCAAACTGTTTGTTTGCGCCGTCTTTCAGTATCGCTATTGCTTCTTCGTGGGTTCGGGGATCTTTGTATGAACGCCGCATTGTGATTGCGGAATATGCATCGGCAATTGATATTATCTTTGCGGCAAGGGGTATCTTGTCAGCTTTGATTTTATAATATCCGTTTCCGTCAATCCTCTCGTGGTGGCAATAAATCCAGTCGTTGATCTCGTCAAAGGTGTTTATCGGCTTAAGCAGCTTTATGCCGATCTCCGGGTGCTTTTTCATTATCTCCCATTCTTCATCGGTGAGCTTTGCGGGTTTATTAAGGATAGACTCCGGTACGCCCAATTTGCCGATGTCGTGAATAAGCGAGGCGTAGCTTAAGCTTATCGGGTTTATCTGGCTTTTTATGTGGTGGGGAAGGTGGTTGTATAAAAGCATGCTCAGCCTTTGCACATGAACGCTGTGACCGTTAAGGTTTGGGTCTCTTGCGTCAATGATGTTTATAAGGGTCTCCGTTATATCGAGGCTCCTCTTTTTGGTATTATTGATGTGCTTGAACATTATAATA
>CAMOTT010000111.1 GCA_946626015.1 uncultured Clostridia bacterium
AGACGGCAAAACTCAGCCACACCTACAAAACCGTTGTGACCCCTCCCACCTGCACAAAGAAGGGCTACACCACCTACACCTGCTCCTGCGGTGACAGCTACGTTGGCGATTACAAAAATGCCCTCGGTCACGCTTTCGGCGAATGGCAGGTAACCACACCGGCCACCCACACAAGCAAGGGCGTTGAGACAAGATACTGCTCACGTTGTGACGCTACGGAGACGAGGGAGACGGCAAAACTCAGCCACACCTACAAAACCGTTGTGACCCCTCCCACCTGCACGCAGAAAGGCTACACCACCTACACCTGCTCCTGCGGTGACAGCTACGTTGGCGATTACGTAAGCTCTCTGGGGCACATTTACAACGCTGTTGTGACCAAAAAGCCGACCGGCACAGAGGACGGTATCCGCACCTACACCTGCTCACGTTGCGGCCACAGCTATACGGAAACAATACCTAAGCAGGCAGACCCCGTGATTGGTATTCGCAACTACACAGCGGCTAAAACCGTAGACTACAAAGCCACCATCACCTTTACCGCGGAGGTAAAGAACGCCGTCAGCGGCGCGGCTGTGCATTGGTTCATTGACGGGCAAGATAAAGGCACAGGCGACAGCTGCACCGAGTCCAAAATAACCAACAGCTTTACCGTTCAGGCAAAATACATGAAGAACGGCAAAATCCTCTCTGAGTCCGGCGTGGAGAAGATCAACGTCAAAACAGGCTTCTTCGCCAAGCTGTTGGCCTTCTTCCGCTCCATCTTCGACGCCCTGCCAAGGCTCGCTCAGGGTTATGCAGGCGCAGAAATGATCGAAAAACTTATCCCGTAACAGAACCTTCCCCGCGAGCCGGCGCGCTGCCCGTTCGCGGGGAATTATTACAATTCGGAATATTAAATCAACAAAATAAGATTGCTTTTGTTGTTCGGATGTGATAGTATTGATTATGCTGAATGGCAATCCGTTGAGAGGTGTGAACTCATGAAAAAAGCCCCCGACAACAGGATACAAAAAGAGATCCTCCGCCGCAGCAGGCAGCTCAACGCTCCGAGAAGCAGAGCCTATCTGCCTTTTTTACTCATAATCATAAGTATTGTCTACATAACCGATGAAATAGCGTCTCAGATCGGAACGCTTATGAAAACCGAGATAGCCAACGATATGCTGGCCCATTTCGGCAACTCCTCCGTGGGCGTTTTGGATATCCTTTCCATGATATCCGTACCGTTTATGGCGCTGGGTATTTTCTACAAGCCTCTCGCGGACAGGTTTGGCAGAAAGCCCTTCCTTGTTATCAACACGCTGGGCATGAGCCTCGGGCTTATGATAATTTATATTTCCGGCAGCATCCCCATGTATGTGATCGGAGTCTGCATCATACAGTTCTTTGTTCCCCACGATATGCAGGCTGTCTACATAATGGAGGCCGCTCCCGACAAGCACAGGGCAAAGATCTATTCCGTCATTAAGTGTGCGGCGATGCTGGGCGTTATGCTGATCCCTGCTCTCAGGCGGATCTTTATGCACGAGACTTCGCAGTGGCGCAGAGTGTATATCATTCCGGCTGTTGTGGGGCTGGTTGTGGGATTTGCGGCTCTGTTTTTCGCAAAGGAAACCGATTCCTTCAACAAGGCACGGATAGCGAATCTCAAGGGCGAAGGCAGCGACGGGCAAGGACAAAACGGCGGACTGATAAACGCGCTGAAATTTGTTTGGAAGCACAAGCAGCTCAGGTGGCTTTATCTCGCCCTTGCCTGCTCCGAAACAGGCTTTATCCTCACCATTGATTATCAGGTCATAATGACCTACGGCTACGCTCAGGGGTTCGTGGCAAACGGCCGCTTTACCGACCTCGCCATGGCTGTTGAAAGCGTTGGCGTAAACGAGATCACCTCCGCGCTGTTCATGTTCCCTGTGGGCTGCGCCCTGGGGCAGTTGATCCCCGGATTTATCGCGGATATAAAGAGCAGAAAGGCCGCCGCCTTGAGCGTCTCTCTGGCGGCAGTTGCGCTTTTCCTCGGCTTCTCTCTGGGAGCAAAGGCCGGGTTTAACCCGTATATAGTCGGCTTTCTCGCGGGTGCCTGCATCGGCACCTTCTGGGCAAACGTCGATATAATAAACCTTATGACCGGAGAAAGCGCCCCCACCGCCCTGAGGTCTTCCATATTAGCCGCCGCCAACCTTGCCACAGGGCTTGGGATCGGCCTTTCTTACGGCATATCCCTGCCGCTTATAACGGTTTTCGGCAACACCTCCGTAGCCGTTGTGGCGCTGTGCGTGACCATTCCCGGGCTTATCGCGGCATTCGCTATTCTGGTTTCAAAGACCCACGACACAAATGGCATAGACCTGAGCGCGGTCACGGGCGAGGAATGGGAGCAAACCGCGAAGAACGCTTCCGTTAAAGCAGAGGAAGCGGAGATCGCGTTAAAATAACACATTTTAAGAGAACTATGTGCTTTGACAATGAAATTTTTCCGTCTTATATCCAAGGTCGTTTCGGTGATACTCTCCGTGGTGATCGGATTTTACAGCTCGCTGACCGGTTTTTGGTCCGGTCAGTTTGACTCCCTAAAATCCATTACCAAGGTCACTGATGATTATTATCTCATGGATTACAAATACAACTATGACCTTGACACCTTGCTTGAGAGTGAAACGGGCAATTCCACCACAGTAGGTCTTTTGCTCTACTCTGTGGCAGACATCTTTTTACAGCTTAATCCCGGCGCAAAGAAAATCCTTTCAAACCTTGGCCTTTTCTTTGATATCGACAGCAAAGCCATTTCTGAAATCGTGTATAAAATAACAAAATCCATTGGTTTCGGCTGCACAACATTCAACGCAGCGACCCCGTCGGGCGACAAGCTGTTTGCAAGGAACTACGATTATTTGGACTCTCCCGGCATTACTGTCTGGACTCATCCGGAAAACGGTTATGCAAGCGTTTCGACAGTTTCACTGTACTTTCTCGGATACGGCGGAGCTTTTCTGCCGGAAGACCTCCTGACTTCAATCCTGACTCTTATCGCGCCTTACATACCTGTTGACGGGATGAATGAGAAGGGGCTTTCGATAGGCGTTCTTGAGCTGGAAACACCCGAAACATTCATACAGACAGACAAAAAGGATATTACAACAACTGCTATCATACGCAACGTGCTTGACCATGCCGCAACGGTTGAGGAAGCCGTTGAGATATTTATGGAATACGATATGCACGATTTTCTCGGCGGAAAATGCACATACCACTATCAGATCGCCGACGCTTCAGGTGAAACCGCAATAATCGAATACGCCAACGGCGAAACGACCGTGTTGCGGCCGGACAAGTCCGGGACGCTCATTGCCACTAATTTCTGGCTCACCAAAGGAGTTGACGACCCTGACGGGTTGGGGCAGGACAGATATGAGACAGCCCAAAAAATGCTGATGGAAAAGAACTACCGTGTCAGTGAAAAAGACGCCATGAATATCCTCAACGCAACTCATCTTGAAAATGCGGACCTTCACGGTTATATTTGCACGACACTCTGGAGCGTTGTATATAACAACACAAGCAGGGAATTCACAGTATGCGCCATGTATGATTTTGACAGGGAATACAGGTTTTCCATCTTTGAGCCCTTGAAAATGCTGCAATGACCATGCTGCCCTCGCAAAAATAAAACCCTATCCGGCTTTTCAGATCAGCTCTGTCAAGCCGGATTTTTGCCTTGTTTTTCAAAGTTTTCCCATGGTATAATGTATTAATGAATAATAATCGAAAGAGGTGCCCGTGGTGTGGAAAAAAGCCCTATGTATCTTTATTGCGATGCTTTTGATCTCAGGAGAGGCGGCCATAGCTGTGAACGGTTTTGAGAAAGAGACAAACGCCATTTACGTTTCGGTTGACGGCAGCGATGAGGCGGACGGGAGCTTTGAGGCTCCCCTTGCAACGATCAACGCCGCAAAAGAGCTGGCAAAGAAAAAAAGCGGCGACGTGACCGTATATTTCAGGCAGGGCAGCTATACCCTCAATGACACCGTAAAATTCACCTACATGGACAAAAGCGGCGTTACCTATAAGGCTTTTAACGGCGAAAAGGTGGTTTTTACCGCCGGAGCGCCCTATTCCGGCTTTGAGGAATGTACGGTGAACGGGGTAAAAGCAGTAAAAAAATATGTTGGGAAAGATGCCTCTTTCAATATTCTTTTTAACAGCAAAACCACTTTAAGCCGCACAAGATACCCAAAAAGCGGCTATCTGCATATCAAAGCCGTTGATGAAAACTACTGCATAAACCCGGAGCTTGAGGTGGACGCGGATTATCACAGCGGTTACACCGCATTTTTAGCGGAGCCGAAAGATATCCCCGCAATGAAAAACCCCAACAACGTTGTTGCCCGCGTGCTCCACTTCTGGAAAGATGAAATGCTCAATATCAAAAGTTATGATCCGGCAACGGGTCTTGTTCAGTTTACAAAGCCCTCTTCAATGACCTTCCACGAAAATGAGAGGTACTTTTTAGAGAACGTTTTTGAAGCCCTTGACGAAGAGGGCGAATGGTATCTCGACAAATCGGAGGGCGTGCTCTACTACATTTTGCAGGACGGCGAATCGGCGGAAGATCTGACCTTATGGGGCGGAACGACCGAGACCCTTATAAGCATCGACAGCGTTGATAATATCAGCTTTGAGAACATAATTTTCCGGGGCAACGGCTTTAAAGTGCCGTTGCAAAGGGATTTTTCGCAGGCCGCCTATGACGCCCCCGTCTGCGTTTCCTGCAAAAATTCAAAAGGCTTCAGAATACAGAACTGCGAGTTCAGGGACATTGCCGCCTGCGGAGTATTCTTGGGAGAAAACGTACAGGACGCCGCTGTTGACAGCTCTGTTTTTGAGAACATAGGCGCTCAGGCTGTCTATGTCAGGGGCGATAACTTTAAGGACGGCGACCCCCGGGTAACGAAGAACATAGATATTACAAACAACCTGATCTCCGGCTTCGGCAAGGTGTTTTACAACGCGGTGGGCATCCTTATCATCCACGCAAACACCGTCAACGCAAGCTTCAATGAGATACATGACGGCTATTACACCGCGATCTCGGCAGGCTGGGTCTGGGGGTATTCCCATTCAATAACTTACAACAACAATATAAGCAACAACCTGATCTACGATATCGGTCAGGGCTGGCTGTCGGATATGGGCGGCATATACACCCTGGGCAATCAGGAGGGCACGGTGATCTCCGGCAATGTTATCCACAACGTTGCCGCCGACCCCGGCGAGGGCGGCTACGGCGGCTGGGGGATATATCTTGACGAAGGCTCCTCGTATATTCTCGTTGAGAACAATCTTGCCTATGCCTGCGGCAGCGACGGCTATCATCTCCACTACGGCAGCGACAATATCGTGCGCAACAATATTTTTGCCCTGAACGGCGAATCCCAGGCAAGGGTGGTTTCCGCTCCCGGCCGTGTGGAGGGCAGCGGGAACACCGCCGCGTTCACCAACAACATTCTGCTCTCCGACGGAAAAGCACAAATATTTTCTCACCTTAAAGATAAGGCCGCCTTCACCGAAAACGGCAACATAATGTGGGATCTCACCTTTGGCAACGACTTGTATTTCAGCATTGACGGCAACAAGGACAAAGCAATGGGTTATGAGACAGCTAAACACAAAGGCTGGATCAAAAACTCATCGGCGGCCGATCCTCTTTTTAATGATGCCGGAAGCTTTGATTTTGAACTGTCGGAGGGTTCGCCTGCCCTTGAGAAAGGTTTTAAAAAAATCGATTATTCGCAGGCAGGCACAAAGTCAGGCTCGGTGATAGGCGTTTCGGTCACAGGCGGCAAAATGCCTTACAACAAAGACTCGTTCCGACAGAATTATACAGCGGCCAGGGAGAAATTTCATCCGTTTCTGATAATCTGGTACAAGATCGTTGATTTTTTCAAAGGCATATTCGCAAAGTAAACCAAAAGGGAGTGTTGCTGATTGAAAATACTGCGTAACCTCGCTGTTTTTATCCGTTGAAATGCTTTTTTCCTGCCTTATTGGCGGATATAAAATCAAGGCAGACCTTCCGGCAACAGCCGCAGGGTCATTGACAAGTTATGTAAACTGTTTTGCCGGTACAGGCGGCATACCCTGGGCCTGCGCCATGCTCAGCCCGGCGGCCTGCGCCCCCTTCGGCTGCGTTAGGGTCGGGCCTGACACCTGCGCCGCAGGCGGTATAGCTAAAATCAAAACCAATACCTCCGGCTACTATTATGAGCACCGGCATATGCTGGGCTTCAGCCTGGGGCGGCTTTCGGGCACCGGCGCCAGGGATTACGGTATGTTCCGCGTATCGCCCTGCATCAAAGGCAAAAAGGTGAACGCCCTGCCCGGGCTGCCGTTGATCCCGGCGCGGGTTACTGGATCGGCAACCAGCACGATATCCACACGCCCTATCTCTTTATCGATGCTGGCAGACCGGATCTGACGCAAAAATGGGTGCGCTGGACGCTGAAAAACAGGTTCAGCCCGGATATCAACGGCCTTGACGGGAACGACGACGGCGCCCTGAGCAGCTGGTATGTATTCTCCGCCCTGGGCTTTTACCCAATAGCAGGCACCGGTGAATACTACGTCGGCTCTCCGGCTGTCAACGGCGCGGAGCTTGACCTCGGCAACGGCAGACAGCTTAAGATCACCGCGCTGAACAACAGCGCCAAAAACGTCTACGTCCGCTCCGCGACCCTCAACGGCAAACCCCTGAACGGCTTTACCGTTACCCACAGCGAGCTGCTC
>CAMOTT010000112.1 GCA_946626015.1 uncultured Clostridia bacterium
GGAAGCGGCTCTGCGTACCGTAGCCGACAAGCTGACAGGCGAGGACCTCAAGCAGATCGACTACAACGAGGTTCGCGGCACCGACGGCATCAAGGAAGCTACCTACGAGGTTGCCGGCATGACCGTTAAGGTTGCAGTTGCGTCCGGTCTGAAGAACGCGGCGGTTATCCTTGACAAGATTCGCGCAGGCGAAGCTGACTATCAGTTCGTTGAAATCATGTGCTGCCCCGGCGGCTGTGTAAACGGCGGCGGCCAGCCTATCCAGCACGCTGTTGTTCACAACTTTGTTGACCTTACGGCTATCCGCGCCGCTGCTCTTTATGAGACGGATAAGGCCATGCCCAAGCGTAAGTCGCATGAGAACGAGGCTGTCAAGCGCGTCTATGATGAATTCCTTGAAAAGCCCGGCAGCCACAAGGCTCACGAGGTTCTCCATACTTCATACGTTCCCCGTCCCAAGTATAAATAACAGTTTTAAAACATAAAAACATCAACGGGTCGCTGCCGCAGAGTTTTCTGCCTGCAACGACCCGTTGTATTTCAGGTCACCTCTAAATTTTTTTCGTCAATGCCATGATCCAAGCTCCTTTTTGCGTTTTGTAAAATGAATATCGAACAAAAGCTGTCTCACTCTGAAAATCAAAATGAGACAGCTTGATTTTTATTTTCTGCCGAGCTTTTTAACAAGCGTCTTCACGCCAAGAGCGGCCGCGGTGACTCCCGTGGCAATGCCCAATCCTGTAAGGGTCTTTTTAAAATTCGTATGCCAGCGGTCAGACAGCAGCATATAGCCTTTTATAGTGTCGCTCTTAGTGCCGAAATAATCCCTGTAATGGTGGGTGGTTATCTGGAAGTTGCGGGGGTCGTTTTCGTTGAGCCTGAGCATACAGACGCCCTGTTTAAGACCGTCGCCGTAGATGTGGAAACCGCTGCCCCTGCACTGGCGGAGGACGATGCCGTCCAGCTCGCCGGTAAATTCATTCATATGGTCATGGCCGAAAAAGGCGCAGACCACATCCCCGGTGCGTTTCCAGCTCTCAAACTCGCCGCTGTTGACGTTGGGAGCGGCAGGGCCTTCGCCAAGATAGCCGGTGGCCTTTTCAGGGTCAAGCAAATAATATTTGTCTGACATAACTCCAAAGCCTTTGGTATTAAGGGGATTGAGCTTGCTTGTCTCTTTGAGCAGCTCGTATTCCTCCGGGATGGGAATGTGCTGGAACACCGCCGCGGGCAGGGGAACGCCGCCGTTTTCATCCTTTAGCTTTGCCGCAGTTCTTTCGTACCAGTCTATCTGATCCTGCTGTACGCGGGCGTAGCCGCCCTCCGGGTCAAGGTTGCCGGAGTCAATGAGCCAGAGGTTGAAGACGTTCTTTGTACCGTCGCTGCTCTTGATGAGGATGTTTCCGTTGCCGCAGCCGAAAATATCCTCGGTTGTGACCACAGTGTCATCCACAACAAAGCCGGGGATCTCCCGGAACAGCTCCAGCAGGGTCTCCTTCGGGAAAACGTCCTCGCCCTCGCCGTCGTGGTTGCCGAAAACTATGGCAAAGGGTATGTTCCTTGAGGTGAGTGGATCTGTGATGCGCTTGATCTGGGTAAGGATCTGTTCCTTTGTGGCGGGGGATCTGTTACCGTTTTCGTCAAAGACATCCTGGCTTACAAGGTCGCCCATATAAACGGCAAGGTCGGGGTTGAGCGTGTCGGCCATTTTGTTGAGCATACGGAGAAAATCGTCCGTCTCTTTGCCGCCTTCGTATTTTTCATGAACGTCGCCAATCACCATAATGTTGAATTTTTGGTTGTTGAATTTTAATTCCATGATAAACCTCCTTGGTTATATATATTTTGTTTAGTAATATCATATTTATATATAAAAAACTAAATCGGGGGAACTATGAAAAAAGCAAAAAAGCTCTTGATGAATACCCTGCTGCTGACAGTCTCATCCTTTATTATGCAGACCGTTTCGGTCTCCTTCAACGTCTACCTGACAAACAGGATGGGCGCGACGGGGATAGGTCTGTTTCAGTTGATAATGAGCGTTTACGCCATGGCCGTGACCTTTGCCTGCGGAGGCGTCCGACTTGCTTCCACAAGGCTGACTGTGGATACCCTGTCCTCGGGCAGCTCCACAGCGCGGCGCACGGTGAAAAGCTGCATAGCCTACGGTCTGGTAACGGCGCTGGTCACCGCCGGGGTAATGTACTTTGCAGCGGAGCTGATAAGCGAAAAATGGCTGGGGGATATGAGAGCCGTACCCTCGCTGAAAATTCTGGCCTGTTGCCTGCCCTTTGTTTCCATGTCCTCCGCAATTAACGGCTACTACACCGCTGTGCGCACCGTTTACAAATACGCCGCCATACAGGCGGTTGAACAGGGCGTTAAAATAACCGCTGTGGCGCTGATACTCAACAGGGCTGTGTCAAGGGGGCTTGAATACTCCTGTATGTCGGTGGCGGCCGGTATGCTTATCTCCGAAATGTTTTCATATGTATGCTCGTTTATAGTATGTTCCAGGAGCAGGACCGCGAAAAAAACAAAGGAGAATGAGGGGATCACCCTCAAAAGGATCCTGCATATAGCTGTGCCGGAAGCCGTGGGCGCCGGAGCCAGGTCGATACTGCTCACCGTTGAGCATCTGCTGATACCAAAGGGTTTCAAAAAATCCGGAAGCTCCGGGGAGCAGGCGATGTCCACCTACGGTGTGATACACGGGATGGTTTTCCCTGTTATCCTTTACCCCTCCGCGGTTCTCAGCTCCCTTTCGGGGCTGCTGATACCGGAGATAGCCGAGTGCAGGGCAAAAGCTCAAATGGGAAAGATAATACGGATAATAGAGACCGTTGTCAACCTGACCCTGATGTACTCCGTAGGCATAGCCGGGATGATGTACTGCTTTGGCGGAGCGCTGTCAAATATAATTTACAAAACTCCGCAGGCAACGGGTTACATACAGCTTTTGGCGCCGCTGATACCAATAATGTACCTTGATATGGGTGTGGACGGTATGCTCAAAGGGCTGGATCAGCAGGTCTATTCAATGCGGATAAATATACTGGATTCTTCCATCTGTGTGGTTCTGGTGTATTTCCTCTTGCCGAGATACGCGGTTAAAGGTTATATTTTTATACTTTTTGCAAGTGAGCTGATAAACTTTTACCTGAGTATGCGCAGGCTTATAACGGTGACAAAAAGCGATTTTCTGCGGCTCAGTTTATTTTTGAGATCCGCCGTGAGCGCGGCTGCCACCTTTGCGGCAATAAAGCTCGGCAAGGTGTTTTTCGGCATAGCCGATATCAAAACAAAGGCGGCGCTGGGGGCTTGCATAGCTCTGTTCTTGCTTGTTTATTACGCCGCCGTCCGTTTGACAGGGGGCTTTACACGGGAGGATGTCCAACGGCTGAAAGGCTTTTTGCGTTAGTCGTTTATCATATTCAAAAATTCGTTTTCGTCGATGATCTTTACTCCCAGAGCCTCGGCCTTGGTCAGCTTGCTGCCGGCTTCCTCCCCGGCAAGCACATAGTCGGTCTTTTTTGAGACGGAGGAGGAGACCTTGCCGCCAAAGCTTTCAATGATCTCCGAAGCCTCGGAACGGGAGTAGGTGGGCAGGGTGCCGGTGAGCACAAAGGTCAGCCCGGAAAATCTTTCGTCCTTTATTACTTTGCCGGAGGTCATATTTACCCCGAGGGCTTTAAGCTCCTCCATCAGCTCCAAAGACTGGGGCAGGGCAAAATAGGCCTTGAGGCTGTCCGCCGTTATTTTGCCGATGCCGTCAATGTCCGCCAGCTCGTCAAAATCAGCGCTGAGTATGGCCTCCATGCTGCCGAACCTGTCGCTGATGAGCTTTGCCGCCTTCTGCCCCACGTGGCGTATGCCCAGGGCGAAGAGCAGCCTTGAAAGGTCCCGGGATTTTGACTGCTCTATGGCGTTGACGATGTTTTCGGCGGATTTGTCGCGGAAGCCGTCCAGCTCCTTTATCATATCCGGGGTGATTTTATAGATATCGGCGCAGTTGCCGATCATTTTTTTTGAGACCAGCAGTTCCAGTATCGCGTCTCCGAGGCCCTCGATATCCATGGCGTCCCGGGAACAGAAGTGGATGATGTTCTTGAGCAGCTGGCTGGGGCAGTCGGGATTAAGGCAGCGCAGGGCGGCCTCTCCCTCCTCCCGAACGACTTCGCTGCCGCAGGAGGGGCAGGTCCGGGGCATAAGGTAGGGCTCGCCGCTCCCGTGAGCCTCCACGCGAACCACCTCCGGGATAACGTCCCCGGCCTTGCGTATGACTATGGTGTCCCCAATGCGGATACCCTTTTGGGTTATATAATCCTGATTGTGCAGAACGGCTCTGCTCACCGTTGAACCGGCAAGGAGCACAGGCTCAAACACGGCTGTGGGGGTGAGGACGCCTGTTCTTCCCACGGTTATTTCAATGTCAAGGAGTTTTGTCGCCTTTTCCTCTGGAGGATATTTATAAGCTATGGCCCACTTGGGAAACTTGGCGGTGCTGCCGAGGGCGCGACGCTGGGCAAAGCTGTTGACCTTGATGACCGCTCCGTCTATATCAAAGGGGAGGGAGCTGCGTATTTCGCCGATCCTGTTCAGCTCATTTATAACGCCCTGCGGATCCTTGAATTCGTTGTAGAAGGGCACTGTTTTGAAGCCCAGTTCGTTGAGATAATCAAGAGACTGCTTGTGCAGGGAGACGTTTTCGCCGCTTATTTTTTGAATGTTGAAAACAAAGATATCCAGCTTGCGCCCGGAGGTTATTTTTGGATCTTTCTGCCTAAGGGAGCCTGCCGCGGCGTTCCTGGGATTTTTAAAGGGGGTCTCGCCGTTCAGCTCCTGCTCGTTGACAATGTGGGCGAACACCTCACGGGGCATATAGACCTCGCCGCGCACCTCTATCTCCACGGGCTTGTTGAGCCTTTTGGGTATTGAGCGGATGGTGCTCAGGTTTGCGGTGACGTCCTCGCCCACTCTGCCGTCGCCCCTTGTGGAACCGCGGAAAAAGATACCGTCCCTGTACTCCAAAGAAACGGAAAGTCCGTCGATCTTAGGCTCCACCACAAAGGAGGCCTCCGAAACAGTTTCGCGCACCCTTTTGCAGAAAGCGGTGATCTCCTCCAAACTGAAGGCGTCCTGCAGGCTCTCCATGGGCACCTCGTGGGTCACCGGGGCAAAGGTGTTCAGCGCCTGACCTCCCACTCTCTGCGTGGGAGAGTCGGGGGTGACAAGCTCCGGGTATTCCTGTTCAAGCGCCTTGAGCCGGTTCATGAGCATATCGTACTCATAGTCGTCTATTTCCGGCGCGTCGTTGACGTAATAAAGCATACTGTGGTAGTTCAGAATGCCGCGCAGTTCGGATATTTTTGCCTTTGCCTGTTCAAAAGTCAAAGAAATTACTCCCTCTCAACGATCATTTTCTCATCTCCGCCAGATCGCGGTAGTTTATAAGCTTTATTCCGCAGGCCTTAATATGCTGCATGGTCATGGGATCATTAAAGAAGCGGTATTCCCACACCCTTCTGTGCCAGACGCCGGATATGTTCTTAAGCTCCTCAGACTCCATCGCCGGGTGGGAATATGTTTCCGTCACGCCCTCCGGGAAGCTCCTGTAAAGCTCATACATATATTCTCTGAAATTCTCGTAGCTGTCGTTCTGGGGGCCGTTCCATTCGTTGGGGATAAGGTAGTCCGGGGTGGCGACGCCCTTTGCTTTGGCGTACTGACGGAACTGCTCGAACAGCCTGTCCAGCAGCTCGCCGTTTATTTTTATATCAAGGGTGGCGTTGTCAAACTGACCCTCCAGGTATTCCGTGGGGAAACGGAAGGGGAGCTTATATTCCCCGGCAACGTCAAAGGCCAGTTGAAGTATCTCAAATCTGCCGGTCTCAATGCCGTAAAGCGAACCCATGTGGTTATCCAGATGGGAGGGATTGCTTAACCCCAGAACGGCGGCGCGCTGTATCTGCGCAATGAGCTCACGCCTTGTCTGTTCAAGGTCGGCGGACTTTTCAAACTCATCGCTTTCATGGTGCATATAGCCCTCGCTGTCCAGCAGTGAGTCAACTTCGCCTCTGCTGACGGGAGTCCAGCGGTAGTTTTTCCATTCGGAGGTGGTGGTCAGGTGTACGCCGATTGCAAGCCCGGGGTTCGCCGCGGCAAACCGGCAGGCCTCCGGCGCCCAGGGGCAGGGGGTCATAACGGTGGCGGAGGTTATCGCGCCCTTTTTCAGCAGTTCTGAAACCGCCGCGTTGGCTGAGTGGCACATTCCGAAATCGTCCGCGTTTATTATCAGATATTTTTCCATAACTTGACCTCCATTTTTAAATAATTAAAATATACGTCCAATTCTTAGTATGCCAAACCCGAGCTGTTTTGTCAATCAAAAGTTGGAGAAAATATCTTCGTGTTGAAAGTGCCGCAGTAAAATGATATAATCAAACAAATATAAGTTTGGCGGTGATATTTTGCGCCCTGTAAAAGATTTGCTGACAGAAGAATACTGGGATATAGGCTTCCGTACTCTGGATGAGTCCGATTCCGTAGTGGAGGGCAAAAAGAAATATGAGTTCAAGACCATCGGAGCCGACAAGCGTTACTGGTACGCCGATCCCTTCCTCTTTGAAAAGGACGGCAAGACCTATCTGTTCGTTGAGATGTTTGACAACACAAAAGAACTTGGCGTTGTCGGCTGTTCCGTTTTTGAGGGGGGC
>CAMOTT010000113.1 GCA_946626015.1 uncultured Clostridia bacterium
AGATCGAAGTAAGAGCAAGCCATGGAAAGCGCCGTGCCCCACTGACCTGCTCCGGTCTCGGTGGTAACGCCCTTAAGACCCTGCTTCTTAGCGTAGTACGCCTGAGCTACGGATGAGTTGAGCTTATGGCTGCCGCTGGTGTTGTTGCCTTCAAATTTATAGTAGATCTTTGCGGGCGTACCAAGCTTCTCCTCCAGAAAATAAGCCCTGACGAGAGGGGAGGGACGGTACACTTTATAGAAGTTGAGTATTTCCTCGGGAATTGGGAAATATCTGGTATCGTTATCGAATTCCTGAGCTATAAGCTCCTCACAGAATACAGGAGCAAGTTCTTCTGGCTTCATAGGCTCGTGCGTAGCCGGATTAAGCAGCGGAGCCGGCTTATTTTTCATATCTGCACGAACATTATACCAGTTGCGTGGAATCTCCTTTTCGTCAAGATAAATTTTGTAGGGGATCTTTTCTTGTGACATAATACTGCCTTCCTTTCTTTTATTTTTGACAAATTATATGCGTCTGATTTTTAAATCGCTTTAACGCTTTAGCGATTTAAACAATTATATAGCCAAAGTTCCAATCTGTCAATATAAAGTTTAAAAAATAATTCGTATTTGGTATTTTCAATAACAGTTGTCAATTATATCGAATTATATGATCCTCTTTGCACAAAGATATTTATCTAATATTTTTAATCGGAGAAATCGCGACCGAGATCAATTTATCTCTGATGCTTTCCACGACCTTCATTATCGAGGGATCAAAATGAGCTCCGCTCTCAGCCATCATTATATCCAGAGCTTTTTCCGGCGCGATAGCTCTCTTATAAACACGCACTGAGGTAAGCGCGTCAAACACGTCAGCGACCGCCATTATCCTTGCCGAAAGTGGAATATTTTCACCGCTCAGTCCTTGCGGATAACCGGTACCGTCCCATTTTTCGTGATGGGAAACCGCTATCTCTTCCGCGATTTTCAGGAACTTCATATCGTTCAACGCCGCAAAAGTGGTGCTTACCATATTTCCGCCCTTAAGGGTGTGTTTTTTCATCTCATTAAATTCTTCGTCGGTCAGCTTGCCCGGTTTAAGAAGAATAGTGTCGGAAATAGCGATCTTGCCGATGTCATGCAGCGGTGCCGCTCTGTAAATAATATCAATATATTCATCGGTCAGGATATCTTTGTATTTTTTATCCTTCTTCATTTCGTGGGCAATTATTTTAACATATTCTTTGGTTCGCGCAACGTGTTCGCCGGTTCCTTCGTCACGGGTTTCTATCAAACCGGCAAGGGCGTCTATAACATGGCTTTGCAGTTGGTTTATATGTTCGATATCCTCTTGGATCTTTTCTGAAAGAACAACCTGCTCCTCAAGCATTTTTCCGTTTCTCTTTATGATGCCTGATGTCAGCATAATTACTGCCACAACGCCGAAGATCCTGGGAACTGTGTAATGGAAGAACAGCTCCACCATACGCTCCGGTGTGGCGATCGCCACCCGGTTCTCAAGAACTGCCGCCTCGGCATCGGTAAGCATTCCTTTTATCAGGTTCCTGTCCACCGCCCCGAAAAAGAACCCACCGTACACTCCTATCGGCGCCAGAAGAATAGTTGCAATGATAGTGCAAATGAAAACGATCCTGTTTTCGCGGTATTGGGCGGCTATCAGAGGGAGTACCGGGAGCAATACCACCGCGTGAAACGAAAGAGAAACATTCAACAGGGCCATTCCTAAAAAAGAAAATATGATAATTATAAATTTAAACGAAGGCCTTTGTAATACGGAATCTTTTTTCTTCAAGATCCGATCTGAGATAATATATATCAAAATCGGAGTAACCAAAAGCGCAAATGAAAACAGTGACACCGGCCGCATAATATAAAGCGGTACGTTGAATATTCCAATCTCATTGAGCACCTCGGTGACCACAGCCAGAAAGCAAAGCACCGCCAGACACTTAAGATTAAAAGCGTTGGCGTTTCTTTCAGCCGTAACGTATAGGGATGTGATATCGTTTTTCTTCTTCAACAAAAACATCCTTCCAGGGATAATAACAAAATTATATACCAAAACGCCGCTTTATTTCAAGAGTTATTATTTAATATAAATAAGTTTTTTTGAATATCATCTTTCAAGACAAAAAACGAGAGTCCATAACTCAAATCCGTTATGAACTCTCTAAATGGTTGCGGGGGGAGGATTTGAACCTCCGACCTCCGGGTTATGAGCCCGACGAGCTACCAAACTGCTCCACTCCGCGATATGCGCTCTTCAAAGCTCTTATATTATACAGCACACAAATACATATGTCAAGCACTTTTTTACTTATAAACCGTACTTTTCAAAATCTTTTAAGTCCAGCCCGTCAAAATCGGACAGGAATGTCTTCAATTTGCGCAATATCTTGTCCGCGCCGCCATTTTCAAGGCTTTCCACATTCAGGGGCATTACCGGATCATGGACGCTCAATCTGAGCAGCGCCCAGCCGTTTCCGTTATCCTTATCCGCCGATATACGAACTCCCTCATAACTGTTATCGGCCAGCGTCCAGCCGTCACACTCATTGACAAACGCTTTCAGCTTTTCTATCACCGTTTCACCGTAGCTTTTGAAATCGGCGGCTTTGATATCGAAACGCAACTCGCGCTCCTCAACCGCCTCCTCAAGGGTGGCGATAAAGTCCTCAAGATCTACGTTCTGTTTTCTCAGATTTACAAGCTTTATTATGATTTTTGTAATGAGATATGCGCCGTCGTCAAGGAAATAGTTATCCGCAAAGGCGGCGTGACCGGAGGTCTCGATGGCAAGGGGACAATCAACGCCCTGCGAAATAAGCTCGATCTGCTTATTTATAACGTTCCTGTATCCGCGTTTGTAGCGCAGATGCACTCCGCCGTGGTCTTCGATAAACTTTGAAAGCCCGTCTGAGGTAACGGAGTCGGTAACAATGGTGGCTCCCTTGCGCTCGTCAAGAACAATGGAGGAGGCGAGGGCTATAAGCCTGTTGCGGTTTATCTGATAACCGTTTTTGCCCACACAGGCGGCTCTGTCAACGTCAGTATCAAATATTATACCGAAATCGGCATTGCTGTTCCTGACCGCGTCACACACGGATCTCATAGCCTCGGCATTCTCCGGGTTGGGGATATGGTTGGGGAAATTACCGTCCGGCTCAAGGAACTGGCTGGCGCTCACGTCCGCCCCAAGGGGTTCGAGCACCTGCCCGGCAAAAAAGCCACCCGCGCCGTTCCCTGCGTCCACAACTATCTTCAAGCCCTTTAACGGCGAATTGTAAATGCCTGTACCTTTACAGATCTTTTCACGCAAAATTTCAGAATATCTCTGTAAAAAGTTTTGCTTTACAATATTTCCGGGTGAGGGGACGACGGGGATCTTTTCCTCGCTCACGTTTTCAAGCACCCATTCAATATCTTTGCCGTCCAGACCTCCATCCTTTGTAAAGAACTTGAGTCCGTTTTTGTCCTTGGGATGATGGCTGGCTGTGATCTGAACAGCAGCGTCCGTGTTCAGCTCCACTGTGGTCATGAACATGGCCGGGGTGGAGGCCATTCCGCAATCGATCACTTTTACATTCTTGTAAACAAGGGCGGATATGACGGCGGTTTTTATCCTGTGAGCGGAAAGTCTGCTGTCGTGCCCCACAGAAATTGTCAGCTCGTCAGCGTTCAAGCCCGTTTTTTTGCAGAGCCAGTTCAAAAAGCTGAGAGTGAACCAAGCCACTTTATCATCGCTCAGGTACAAAGGTTCGCTTTCATCCGCTATGCCGAGACCCCGTATATCGCTGCCGCTTTTAAATCCCAAATATTTATCAGTCATTTAATATCAACCCTTTTTCCAACATATTCTGCGCTGCGGAAAGTATTCCTACCTTTGCGCTGTGAAAATTCAAACCGCCCTGCATCCAGACAGCGAAAGGCTCGCGCAGGGGAGCGTCGCCGGACAATTCTATGGATGAACCCATTATAAACGTACCTGCCGACATTATGACCTTGCTGTCATAACCGGGCATATCCCAAGGTTCGGGACTCACAAAAGAATCCACCGGAGCGCCCTTTTGCAGCCCTTGGCAAAAGGCTATCAGGTTTTCGGAATTCTCCAGAAGCACGGATTGAACTATATCGTTGCGTTCCTCTTTTTCATCCGGAGTAACGCAAAAACCAAGCTTTTTGAACAGCGCCGCAGTAAACACAGCGGTTTTTATAGCCTCACCCACAACGTGGGGAGCGTTGAAGAAGCCCATAAACAGGCTCCTGTTCTGCCCCAGAGTCGCGCCCACCTCTGTGCCAATACCGGGAGCTATCAACCTGTAAGCGCAAAGGTCAACAAGCTCACCCTTGCCGGCTATGTAACCGCCGTTTTTTGCAATTCCGCCGCCGGCGTTCTTTATAAGAGAACCTGCAATAAGGTCAGCCCCCACGTCTGTGGGCTCATCCCTCTGAACGAACTCACCATAACAATTATCGACCATAACTATGGCGTCTGAGTTTTTGCGCACGACTTTTATTATTTCACCTATCTCATTGACCGAAAGGCTGGGGCGCAGGCTGTAGCCTCTGGAACGCTGGATATAAACCATCTTCGGATTGCTTCTGACAGCCTTCGCAATGCCCTCAAGGTCAACCTTTCCATCGGGCAGCAGCTCCACCTGATCATAAATAACGCCAAAATCCTTTAATGAGCCGCGGCCATCCCTGCCGGATAAACCGATTATCGGGTGAATGGTATCGTACGGCGTACCCGTTACGCAAAGCATGGTATCTCCGGGGCGAAGAACACCGAACAACGCCACGGTAAGGGCGTGAGTGCCGCAGGTGAAATTATGCCTGACAAGAGCCTTTTCGCAGTGAAATACGTCAGCGTAGACCTTATCCAGAGTCTCTCTGCCTATATCGCCGTAGCCATAGCCGGTGCTTTCGCCGAAATGTATCTCGCTGACGCCGTTTTTTATAAACGCGGCAAGCACCTTCTGCTGATTGTATTCGGTTATTTTATCTATATCGTCAAACCTGCCTCGCAGCTCCTTAACGGCGCTGTCCGCAATATCCGTTAATCTGTCATCAAAATCAAAGATCTTCATCGCTGTTCCTTTCAATTTCCATTTACTGCCGCCCAGCTCCCAACCTTTTGAAAGCCGACTTTTTCATAGAAGGGCACAAGCTTATCCTTACAGAAAAGATAGACATCTTTGCCCTCATTTTTAAATAATTCCGCCAAGGTGCCAACAGTTTCCCGGGCAAAACCGCGACCCCGGTACTCAGGCAAAGTGCCCACAGCACCCAAAAAGGCGACCGTTTCGGTGATAAACAGTGCAGAGGCGCAGGCAACGTTTTTACTCTCCGCACTGCAAAGCATTATTTTCGCAACGCCATGCCTGCATCTGTGGGAAATATCAGCGAGCCAGTGGGAATAATCACCCAAGCCTTCAAATCCGCACTTCTGCAATATACCGAACACTGTTTTGTAATCATCGGTAAAGCCGCAGGCGGCATGGATATCATCGCATTTATTCCTGCTGACGAAACGCACTATTGAACCTGCCGCATCGGCTCTGTAACCAATCCGCTCAAGAACCGAAAACTCAGTCTTAAGGCTCGAAAAGCCCAAAAAATCCAGAAATTCTCTAAGCTCCTCATAATCGGCGGATGCCTCTGCGCAAAGGGTGACCGCTCCGTCAACCCTCGATATTGCCGCCCGGGGAGCTCCGTCAATGAGCTGCATCCAGAACATTATCTCCGGCACACCGTCGCCGTAAGCCCGGCGATAGGCTGAGATCTGCGCGCAAAATGGGTCATTGTCGCAAAAATCATACAGCATTTTATCATCGTCAACAAGCTTCACCATGTTCGTTTCCCCTTGATTTATTGCCGGCAGGCAAAATCCTCCGCCAAGGCCTGTATGGTTTTGGCGTAATCGTAAACATCCTCGAGCTTTATCACGCAGGAGGGGGAATGGATATATCTGCAGGGCATAGAAACCGTCAGAGTCCTGACTCCGCCTCGGCTTTGATGTATCGAACCGGCATCGTTGCCGCCGGAGACATAGGTCTTAGGCTGCATTTTGATGCCTTTTTCCCTGCCGATGGCAAAAGCGGCGTCATAAAGCTCTTTGCTGTATATAGTAGACCTGTCCATAAACGAGATCACGGCGCCGTCGCCCAGTTTGCAAACCTGTTTTGAACCGTCCACGCCCTCGATATCCGCCGCAGTTGTGCTTTCGGCAACAATAGCGTAATCCGGCGCAACGCCGAACGCGGCAACCTTTGAACCCCTTGTGCCGATCTCTTCCTGAACCGTGAACACAAAGGTCAGGTCATACTCCTGTTCGCGGCAGATCATATCTATGAGTACCGCGCAGCCTGCTCTGTCATCAAGAGCCTTCGCTTTTATAAAGCCGTCTCCAAAGGGAACAAAATCAGATTGAAAATACGCGCAATCTCCAACGCTGACATATTTTTCGGCATCCGCTTTATCCTTTGCTCCGATGTCGATATAAAGCTCGTCTTTCTTTGGGATATCAAGTTCTTCGCTCTCCTTGAGCAGATGTATGGGCTTTACTCCGATAATTCCGTTTATGCCGTTTATAGAAACAGATCTGCCAAAAATACCTCTTTCACAGATACCGCCCACAGTTGTAAATTTAAGATATCCGTCATCGGTGATGTAGGTGATCATCAGGCCCACTTCGTCCATATGGGCG
>CAMOTT010000114.1 GCA_946626015.1 uncultured Clostridia bacterium
TTCAACAAGAGCCTTGATGCCGCTGGGGAAGGTCACCAGATCGCCCTGGAGCTTGCCGGCGCCTGTCCTCAAAGAGGATTGCCAGCAATCGTCGATGTTCAGATATACATAGCCCGCATCCGCAAGGCCGCTTGCCTTGAGAGCCTCGGCGATCTCAATGATAAGATTCTCATCGATCTTGTTGCGGAAGGTATTCCAGCTTGACCAGCCCATGGGGGGCGTAAGAGCCACGCCATTGTCATATTTGCCATCCGTGGGAACGGTGAGTTTTACTGATTTGACCAGATTTTTACCCGTAGATTTTACGTTTATCCTTTTGTTTTTTATTGCTGAAATTACTGCCGCTGAGCCTGCCGCAACAGCGGAAATGCCTGCGAGCTTTATCAAAAACGAAGCCATGATTATCCTCCTGTTCAAAAGTCAGACTGGATTTTGCCGCCGGGAATATTATACTATACCCTTCAGCAAAAAGTAAAGACATTTTGTAAACATTATAGAAAGATTTGCGTCACGCGGCCGCTTTCACCGAGATCTGCTCAACGGTCTTCATTACCACGGGCGTCACCGGGGAGGAAAGTCTTCCGCTCAGGTCGTAGGTCCTTTCAATTTGCAGGAAGCCGTCCACGACCTCCATGCCCTCCACCACCGAGCCGAACGCCGCGTAATTTCCGTCCAGATGCTCCTGCCTGGCGTAGCAGATAAAGAACTGGCAGCTGGCCGAGTTGTTGTCGTCGCTGCGCCTTGCCATGGATACGGTGCCCCTCTTGTGTTCAAGGGTGTTGCGCGTGAAGCCGTTACTGGCAAATTCGCCTTTTATGGTAGTTGTGCCGCCGTTCGGAGAGCCATCGGGGGAACCGCCCTGAGCCATAAAGCCATCGATTATCCTGTGGAAGGTAAGGCCGTTATAAAAGCCCTCGTTGACAAGCTTGAGGAAGTTTGCCACGGTCTCCGGGGCATATTCCGGGTAAAGCTCTATTGTGAACGACTGCCCGTCCTCCATAGTCACCTTGACCATGGGGTGATCAAGCGAGCCCTCCGGGGCCGACGCCGTGTCGGTCGGGGTCTCCTTTTTTCCGCAGGCCGCGAAGGCAAAAACAATCGCCAATATAAGTGTTAATGAAATCAGTTTCTTAGTCATTATTTCTCCTCCGATTCTTAATATCAATATCCCGTTTTTAGTTCAAGTTCAAAATTATCCCCGTCGGCGATCTTGACCGCGTCCGCTCCGGTGGCCACGGCTTCGCCGTCCTTTGTGATGCACCACCATTCGCTTTTGCTCTCGTCCGCCTTGATACCGGCAACGGTTTTGATATACAGGCCGTACTGCCCGTTTTCGCCCTCGGCTATTTTTTCGTCAATAAGCACCTCGCCGAGATACTGCTTTTCGGTTTTGACCTTATAGGTCTTTTTGTCATGTTCCGGGGCAAAGACCTGGATAACAATGTTTTTGACCGATGTGTCCGGGTTTTTCTTCATCTCGTTTTTTTGAACGAAAATGATAGTCATACCGGCTATCAGGGACACAATAGCTATTACCATACAAACAATGATCGCTGCGTTGCTTTTATCGGCTTTTTTCAAATATCTCCCCCCAAAAGAACATTTTCGGTAACATTTGTTATTGTATCACAAACGCCGCTTTAAAACAATGATTTATTTCTCAAAGTTTATTTGTAAACGAAAAAGCGCCGAAAACAATCACAAAAAATTACAAAACAGTGACGATATCATTGACAAAAGCCGGAAATAGATATAGGATATAATATATAATATTTTTAAAGAAAGGTGATTTCTATGAAATCCGGCAAAAAACTTCTCTCTTTACTGATGGCGGCGCTTATGCTTATGAGCTGCTTCGCCTGCCTGACCTTCGCCGCCTCGGCGAAAAACGCCCCCGACTCAAAAGTAAAAGTTACTTTTGAGTACAACGGCGGCACCGGTCTTACATCCAGCAAAACCGTAACCGTAGGCGAACCCTACGGCACTCTCCCCAGCCCCACCAAGTACGGGTACGACTTCAACGGCTGGTGGATCAACAGCTTCCGGGATGAAATAACCAAGGATACCATAGTCAGAGAAGAAGAAGATCATACCCTGTATGCTCATTGGAAGGGCAAGCTGGTAACGATCAAATTCGACCCCAACGGCGGCTCCGTCAATCCCAACACCAAGGACGTCCGCTACGGCGACGCTTACGGCTCACTGCCCACCCCCACCCGTGGAGACTACACCTTCCTCGGCTGGTACACCGCCAAAATCGGAGGCTCCCTTATCGACTCCGGAACAACGGTCAACGTCCTCTCCACCCAGACGCTCTACGCCCGTTGGCAGGAGAAAAGCGTCCTTACTCCCACCATTGTTATCAAGAACTACACCGAGACAAAGAAGATCGACTACCGCACCACTATAACCTTCACCGCCCAGACCACTAACGCTCCCTCCGGCTCTGAGGTACACTGGTTCGTAGACGGCAAGGACACCGCCACAGGCAATCAGTTCACCAAGAAAGACGCCAAGAGCAGCTTCACCGTACAGGCAAAGCTCATGCTCGGCAAAACCACGCTTGCAACCTCCATGACCGAAAACGTAAAGGTCAACTCAGGCATCTTTGCAAGGATAGCCGCTTTCTTCCGCTCGATTTTCGGCTCTCTCCCCAAGGTAACGCAGGGCTTCTTTGATCCCGTTGTATTTGTGGATCAGTGCAAATAACAGGTTTTTATACAAGCGGCTCTGGATGATCTCCCGGGCTGCTTTTTTTCTGCTTTTTATGACAGCAAAAGCGTTTAAAATTATTGACAAAAATTGAGATTGGATATATAATTTGGATATAATAATTAGGTAAGTATGTCCGCAAGCAAGTAAACAGGTCAGGACGGAATACGTTATGGCACTTGAATTATTTTATATAACAAACCGTAAATCAACGGCCCTCATAGCTGAAAAATACGGCGTAAACAGAATATGGGTAGACCTGGAAACTATGGGCAAAGAGCTTCGGCAGCCCGGGAACACCGTCAAATCCCGTCACAAGATATCCGACATTGCCGAGATAAAACCCGCCCTGTCCCGGGCTAAGCTCATCGTCAGGGTAAACCCCTGGAACGAAGGCTCAGCTCAGGAGATTAATTCCGTTATCGACGCCGGGGCGGATATAGTCATGCTCCCCATGTGGAAAACCGTCAAAGAGGCTGAGCTCTTCCTTGAGGCTGTGGGCGGCAGAGCAAGAACCAACCTGCTCCTTGAAACAAAAGAGGCAGTGGACTGCATCGACGATGTGCTTAAGCTCGACTTTGACGAGATCCATATCGGGCTCAACGACCTTCACCTGTCCTATGGGCTGACCTTTATGTTTGAGCTGCTCTCCAACGGCACGGTGGAAAACCTCTGCCGAAAATTCAAGGACGCCGGAGTGCCCTACGGGTTTGGCGGCATCGCCAAGCTGGGGGACGGTCTGCTGCCGGCTGAAAAGATCGTCATGGAGCACTACCGTCTGGGCTCAACTATGACTATACTTTCAAGGACGTTTTGCGACAACGCCAAATACGACAGCCCGGAGGAAATCGACCGAGTATTCAGGATAAATATGAAGGCTCTGCGCGAGTACGAAAGCTCCCTTGCCAACGCCACGGAGGAGGATTTTCTCAGCAACAAAGAGGACGTGGCCCGGTGCGTGGCAAACGTGGTGGCAGAGCTGAAAAAGGCGGGGAAAAATGTTCACTGATCTGACCAAAGAAATGATCGCCGGGCTGAAGGAGCGATTCGGCGAGGCGTATTATATCCTCGACTCCCGTCAGTTCAGGCAAAACTACCTTGAGCTGAAGGACGCCTTTGCAGGCGTATATCCCCGGTTCAACATTGCTTATTCATACAAGACAAACTACATCCCCAGGCTCTGCGGCATCGTAAACGAGCTTGGCGGTTTTGCGGAGGTCGTCTCCGAAATGGAGCTGGAGCTTGCCCTGCGCACAGGCGTGGAGCCCGGCAGGATCATCTGGAACGGCCCGGTAAAAGCTCCCCTCGCGGTCGAAAAGTTCCTCCTCAGCGGCGGAACGGTAAACATAGACTCCCTTGAGGAAGCACAGAGCATCAAAGAAGCGGCTCAGCGGAATCCCGGCGCCACGTTTCGCTTGGGGATCCGCTGCAATTTTGATATCGGAGACGGTAAAGTCTCCCGGTTCGGGCTGGACACGGAGGGCGACGACTTCAAAAAGGCAACGGAGCTTATCCTGAGCACGCCCAACGCGCGGCTTGTAAACCTGCACTGCCACTTTGCCTGCCGCAGCCTTGAGGGTTGGCCGGCCAGAGCAAAGGGCATTATCGAACTAATGGACAAAACGGGTTTTATCCCCGAAACGGTTGACCTGGGCGGCGGCATATTCGGTAAAATGCCGGAGAGCCTTAAGGAACAATTCTCAGTGAACATTCCGGCATACGCTGACTACGCCCGGGCGGCGGCAGCTCCTTTCAGGGAAAGGTTCGGCGGATCAGGCCCCTGCCTGCTGGCAGAACCCGGCTCCGCTCTGGTGGGAGACTGTATGAAGTTACTGGGTACCGTAAAATCCATCAAAAACATTCGCGGCAAATATTTTGCCACTTTGCTGGCGAGCCAAAAGAACATCAGTATGTCCGGGGTAAATCCCCCCATTGAGGTCATCGGCATGGGCGGCGTTCAACAGGAATACAAAGACCTTGACATGGCAGGTTACACCTGCATAGAAAACGATATTCTTTACAAGAATTACAGCGGCCCGCTGGCTGTGGGCGACGCTGTGCTGTTCGGCAACTGCGGCTCATACTCCGTTGTGATGAAGCCCCCCTTCATTCTGCCGAACTTTCCGATAATCGACATTTCCGGCGCCGAAGCCGAGCTGATAAAAGAAGCGGAAACCTTTGAGGATATTTTTCACACATTTATTTTTTGAAAGCGGGTAGGTCAATGAATCTGTTCATAAAACGGCTGTTTGATATCGTCGCCGCTCTGCTGCTTTCCGTTATATTTATCCCTGTGTGGATCATCGTTGCAATAGCCATAAAGGCGGACTCAAAGGGTTCCATTTTTTTTAAACAGGAAAGGCGCACCAAGGACGGCAGGGTCTTTTGGATGTTCAAGTTCCGCACCATGGTGGCGGACGCCGAGCAGATGGGCGCCGGGCTGTTCGTCTATGAGGACGATGACCGGGTCACTAAAGTCGGTCATTTTCTGAGGAACACCAGCATCGACGAGCTGCCTCAGCTCTTCAATATACTCAAAGGCGATATGTCCTTCATCGGCCCCAGACCCTGCGTCAAGTATGAGCTGGGTGATTTTGAGACCCTGAACAGCACATACAAAAAGCGCTTTCAAATGAAGGCGGGGCTGACGGGACTTGCCCAGTGCAATGAAAGGAACTGCTGCGGCTGGGACAAAAAGGTTCTCTACGATAACGAATACATTGACCTGTTCAAAAAAAGAGGGATCCTGATAGATATCGCGATACTTTTCAAAACCGTGTTTTTTGTTTTCAGCAGGAAGCACGTTTATGAAACCAAAGCCGACGAATCAATGACCGCGGAGGAAGCCGCAAAGGCGGAGGAAGAACGCATAATAAGGCTGGCGCATTTGCCGGACGGAGATGAAAACAATGAAGTATGACGTTGCCGAAAGACTTATATGGTTAAAAGACGAGCTCGTTCACGTCAACGACGCCAAAATAAACGTACTCTCCCCCTCTTCGCAGTTCGGGCTGAACGTTTTTGAGGGCATACCCTGTTACTGGAACGGGGAGGAAAAACAGCTCTACGCCTTCCGGCTGGAGGAGCATTACAACCGTCTGCTCCGCTCCGCCCGTTTGCTGCAAATCGATTGCCCCTACACGGCGGAGGAGATGAAAAAAGCCCTGACAGACGTTGTCAGAGCAAACGAGTACCGTGAAAATATTTCCGTGCGCCAAACCCTTTTTGTGGACGGCTTCGGTTCCTGGGGCTCCTCGGAGCCTGTTGAAATGTTTGTGGCTCCCATCCCAAGGGGCAGCATCAGCAAAGAGTACAACAAAACAGGTCTCAACGCCTGCATCACCTCCTGGAGAAGGATAAATGACAATACCCTCCCCCCGAGGATAAAATGCGGCGCGAACTACATCAACAGCCGCGTCGGGCAAAGGGAGGCTCTGCGCAACGGTTACGATACCTGTATTTTTTTGAACGAGGCGGGCAAGGTGTCCGAAGGGCCGGGTTCCTGTCTGTTCATAGTAACCGGAGACAAACTTGTGACTCCCCTTATCACCGACGGGGTGCTTGAGAGCATCACAAGGGCTTCGGTCATGGAGCTTGCCGGGCATCTGGGGCTTGAGGCGGAAGAAAGGACTGTTGACAGGACGGAGCTCTACACCTGTGACGAAGCGTTCCTGTGCGGCTCCGCCATGGAGGTCACACCCGTCGTTGCGATAGACGGCTATAAAACCGACTCCTGCGATATAGCCTTGAAACTGCGTCAGGCTTACCTTGACGCA
>CAMOTT010000115.1 GCA_946626015.1 uncultured Clostridia bacterium
TATGAGCGCATTGACGCCGAGGATAAAAAATATAATTGCTACATAACCCTCTGCCGGGAGGACGCTTACCTGAGAGCAGACGAGATCCAGGCAAGGATCGACAGCGGCAATATCCGCTCCACTCTGGCCGGGGTCCCCATAGCTGTAAAAGACAACATCTGCACAAAGGGCATACCCACCACCTGCGCATCTAAAATACTTGAGGGCTTCAAGCCCACATATGACGCCACGGTGATCGAAAAGCTCTGCGGCGCGGACGTTATAATACTGGGCAAGGTAAACATGGATGAATTCGCCATGGGTTCAACCACCGAGACCTCCGCCGCAGGAGTTACCAAAAACCCGTGGAACACAGATCACGTTCCCGGCGGCTCTTCCGGAGGTTCCGCCGCGGCAGTCGCCGCGCTGGAGGCCGCCGCCGCTTTAGGCTCGGACACAGGCGGCTCCATCCGCCAGCCCAGCTCCTTCTGCGGCGTGACCGGGCTTAAACCCACCTACGGCGCAGTTTCAAGGAGGGGGCTTGTTGCCTTTGCCTCCTCCCTTGACCAGATCGGGCCCATTGCCCATGACGCAGCAGACTGCGCCGCCATATTTGAGCTCATCTCCGGCAGAGACAGCGGCGACAGCACCTCCATGGATTTTGAGAGCTTCGATTTCAAAAAAGCCTTGAGAACCGATATAAGGGGCAAAAAGATCGGCATACCGGAGGATTTCTTCGGAGAGGGTCTTAACCCGGACGTTAAGGCAAGGGTCATGGAGGCTGTGGACACCCTCCGGGGCTTAGGCGCGGAGATCGAGACCTTCCCACTGCCCATATCCAAGTACGCCATACCCACTTACTACATAATCGCCTGCGCTGAGGCCTGCTCGAACCTTTCCCGTTACGACGGCATAAAGTACGGCTACTCCTCCCCCAACGCGACCAACATCAGGGACACCTACATAAAAAGCCGCAGCGAGGGCTTCGGCATGGAGGTCAAGCGCCGCATAATGCTGGGCAACTTCGTGCTCAGCTCCGGGTACTATGACGCCTATTACAAAAAGGCTTTGCAGGCAAAAAGACTTATCCAGAAAGCCTTCCTTGACGCCTTTGAAAAGTATGATATTATTTTAGGCCCCGTCTACCCCACCACCGCTCCAAAGTGCGGCGAAAGTCTTTCGGATCCCCTCAAAATGTACCTGGGCGACATCTACACCGTTATGATAAACATTGCCGGTCTGCCGGCCATATCCGTGCCCTGCGGCTTTGACAGCGAGGGTCTGCCGGTGGGTCTTCAGCTTATCGGCAAGCCCTTCAGCGAGGGTCTGCTCCTGGGCGCGGGTCACGCCTACCAGCAGGCCACCGACTTTCACAAAAAGACTCCCGGAGGTGCCGAATGATGATAAAGTATGAAACGGTTATCGGTTTGGAGGTCCATACCGAGCTTTCAACAAAATCAAAGATTTTCTGCGGCTGTTCCACCGAATTCGGCGGCGCCCCCAACACCCACGTCTGCGAGATCTGCTCCGGTATGCCCGGCACCCTTCCAGTTATGAACGAGGCGGTGGTAAACTACGCCATAAAGGCCGGGCTTGCCCTCAACTGCAGCATAACCCGGCACAACAAATTCGACCGCAAAAACTATTTTTACCCGGATCTTCCCAAGGCCTACCAGATCTCCCAGCTCTATATGCCAATCTGCACCTGGGGTTACATAGAGATCAAAGGCTCCGACGGCAACCCGAAAAAGGTTAAAATAAGAGAAATACATATGGAAGAGGACGCGGGCAAGCTCGTCCACGATCCCATTGAAAACGTCACCCTTGTGGACTACAACCGCTGCGGAGTTCCCCTGCTGGAGATAGTCAGCGAGCCGGATATGCGCAGCGCGGAGGAAGTTATAGATTATCTTGAAAAGCTTAAATCAATTTTGCAGTACGTTGGAGTTTCGGATTGTAAAATGCAGGAGGGTTCCCTCAGGGCGGACGTAAACATCTCCGTGCGTCCCGAAGGCTCCGAGGAGTTCGGCACAAGGACGGAAATGAAGAACATAAACTCCTTCAAGGCCATCGCGAGAGCCATCGAGAACGAGACACACCGCCAGATTGAGCTGCTCCACGAGGGCAATGAGGTGGTTCAGGAGACCCGACATTGGGACGACGCCGCAGGCCACAGCCGCTCCATGCGTTCCAAGGAGGACGCTCAGGATTACAAGTATTTCCCCGAGCCGGATATCCCCCCCATCGACATAAGCGAAGAGCAGATCGAAGCTATAAGAGCCTCTCTACCCGAGCTGCCGGAGGCCAAAAAAGCCCGTTACATCAACGAGCTGGGGCTACCGGAATACGATACGGGCATAATCACAGGCTCCCTGCCCCTTGTAAAGCTCTTTGAGCACACCTGCGAGCTCACCGGCAACCCCAAGGAGACCGCAAACTGGATAATGGTGGAGCTTTTAAAGCTCCTAAATGACAGCCAGACCCTCCCCGAAAATATGAGCTTTGACCTTGATTCCCTTGCAGCCATAATCAAAATGGTCAGCGCAAACAAAATAAACAGGGGGACAGCGAAAAAGGTCTTTGCGGAGGTATTTGAAAACAACGTTGACCCGGTAAAATACGTTGAGGAAAACAACCTTGGCATGATGACGGACACCTCCGCCATCAGGGCGGCAATAGAGGAGGTCGTGGCGGCCAACGAAAAATCCGTCAATGAATACAAGGGCGGCAAGACACAGGCTCTGCAGTACCTTATCGGCCAAAGCATGAGGGTGCTCAAGGGCAAGGCTCCGGCGCAGGAGGTCACCGCCATACTCAAAGAGATCCTCGGTTAAGTTTTGACAAATTTCAGAATTTTTGTATAGATTTGATCCGCAGCGCCAAAAATCAAAGCAGGGTTCACTCCCTGCTTTGATGATTTTAGAGAGGTGCTGTATCATGTCAATCAGTCGTATCAAAATAACAGGTAAACAAATGCTCATGGGCGACGGAGTCAGAGCCGCAATACTTATGTGCGTGACCTTTGCCCTTGCCGCCGCGCTGGGGCTTATCACCGCCGGGGTAAATTTCATTATCGGCTCGCAATCCGTAACAGGCAGACTGTCCTCTGTCTACGAAAACCTGCCGGGCATCGTCAGAATAGCCGCCTGCGTCCTGCTGCTTATCGTAACCGCTTTGGTGATTTTCCCCCTCAAGGTTGGCAGGAGCGCCTGGTTTTTGAGCCCGGCATTGGGGATAAAGCGGCATTATTCCAGGATCATGTACTGGTTAAAGCCCTCAAAGGCTCTGCGGAGCGCCGGGTATGTCGCCGCTCTGGGGTGCATAAAGGCTTTTTGGGCTTTGATCTTCCTTTCCCCGGGGCTTTTCCTTTTCGGCGGCACGGTCTACTCCGCGGTAACTCAAAAATATGAGCTGAACCTGCTGATCGCCGTCTGCGGCGGAAGCTTCGCCCTGCTGCTGGTGGGCATCGGATTTTTTTCCGTGATGTTGCAGCGGTATTTCCTTGTAATACCCATACTTGTAAAAGACCCGGGAATAAGCTTTGCCAAAGCTGTCAGGCTCAGCGGCGACCTAATGAACGGAAACTGCCTGAAGACGGCAAGGATGAAATGGAGCTTTTTCTTCTGGTTCCTTTCCTGTCTGCTTATCCTCCCTGCGATATACGTCATCCCCTATTACCGGCAGACCTGCGCCTGCTGTCAGGCCGACCTTATGCCTGAAATAAAAACACGCAAGGCCGCTGACCCGGCTTAAAACAAACCGAAACGGAGGCGATCAAAATAAAAACCGCAGGATTATATATCCACGTGCCCTTTTGCGCCTCAAAATGTCCCTACTGTGATTTTTATTCCCTCCGGGGTACCCCTGAGGACTTTGACCGGTACGCTCTGGCCTGCGGGGCAAGGATATCGGAGGAACTGTCCCGACGTGATCTGATGATAGACACCTTATACTTCGGCGGAGGAACTCCATCCGTTATCGGCGCCGAAAGGCTCGCCGGGCTCCTGGACGCTGCCGGGAAACATCTGACGGCGGATTGTGAGATCACCGCCGAATGTAATCCCTCAGGCGTTGACCTTGATTTTTTCCGGGAGCTGTTTTCCGCCGGGTTCAACCGCATATCAATGGGTATGCAGTCCGCCGTTGACAGCGAGAGACGCGCCCTCGGCAGGCTTGCGGACGCGCAAAAAGTCGCCCGGGCAGTTGCCTCCGCCAAAGAGGCCGGTTTTGAAAACATCTCGCTGGATCTTATGCTGGGCGTACCCGGTCAGACAGCGGAAAGCCTTGACCGATCCCTAAACTTCTGCCTTGATTGCGGAATAAAGCACATCAGTATGTACATACTCAAGATCGAGGAGGGCACAGTATTTTATAAACGAAAAAACGCCCTTGACCTGCCGGATGAGGATGCGCAGTGCGACCTGTATTTGCAGGCGTTTGACCGGCTGGAAAAAGGCGGCTTCAGGCAGTATGAGATATCCAACGCCGCCATACCCGGCTTTGAAAGCCGCCACAATCTGAAATACTGGAACGGTGAGGAATACCTGGGCTTGGGGCCGGCCGCCCACTCGTTTATGGATGGAAAACGCTTCTTTTTCCCCCGGGATACGGAGTATTTTATCAACGGCGGCACGCCCATTGATGACGGTGAAGGGGGCGGCTTTGAGGAATACGCCATGCTTCGCCTACGGCTGACAGAGGGCTTGACGGAGACCGGTGTCCGGGAGCGTTTCGGGTTTTCCATCCCCGGCAAAATGCGCGCCGCCGCGGAAAAATTTCAGGGTACGGGGCTGGCAGTCGTTGACGGCGAAGGTATCCGCCTGACACGTCAGGGCTTCCTGCTCTCCAACCGTATCATCGGCGAACTGCTCAACTGTGAAAGTATATAAAATAAAGCATATAAAAAGCCTGCTGCGGCCTTTGAACCACAGCAGGCTTTTTTGACGTCTTAAAAAACCTTATGCGCAGATCAGTCTTTCTTGAGCAGATCTCTGATCTCGGTGAGCATAAGCAGCTCGTCGGAGGGCTTGGGCTCCTCGGCAGGCGCCTCGGGCTCTTCCTCTTCCTTCTTGCGTCTGAAAGAATTTATGCCCTTGACGATGAGGAATATTACCAGCGCGATAACGATGAAGTTGATCAAAGCCTGGATAAAATTGCCGTAGCAGAAGGCTACTTCTTCTGTATCCGCTGTGGCTTCGGCGATGACCCACTTAAGATCGCTGAAGTTTATTTTGCCCACAATGATGCTTATGAGAGGCATAACAAGATCGTTCACAACTGAATTTACGATAGCAGTAAAGGCGGAGCCTACGATCAGACCGACAGCAAGATCCATAACGTTGCCCCGGGTGATGAACTCCTTAAACTCCTTGACTATGCCCTTTTTTTCTTTCTTTGCCATAAAAACAACTCCTTATATTTTTTCTCTCACATAACGCAAATACATTTTAACATAGAATTCTGAAAATTTCAACAAAAAATCCCGACCGTATTTGAAACGCCGAAGCGCTGAAATCTGATCGGGACGGGATTATGAAGTTTTTGGGGCGCTGCACCCCGCGCTTGCCGAAGATCTCTTACATGGAAGCGGTGAAGGCATAGAGCTCAAAGAGTTTTCCAAGCTTTCTGAGAGTGAAGTGCTTTTCACTGCGGAGCTCATCGATGATCTTCTTTTCAATAGCGTACTTTTCGTAGTCGTAATCAAAGCCAAACATATTTTATTCCTCCGTTTCGTTGCTTTGTAATTCATATTATAGTCCGTTTTTTCAAAAAGTCAAGTCGTATTGCACAAATAAATTGCCGGTAGTTTGTGCAATATGACGAACAACGTAAATCATCTTTATCCTCTCACCCTTGTACATTATATATAAATCAACAGCTTTGTTTTTGTGCATATTGCTGCATTTTTGTAATTTCTTAATAAGATATTTACGAATAAAAAAACAGAGTTACAACCGGTTACAAAAAAGTTTGTGTAAGTTTTTATAAGTTTTTTGTGGGTTTATATGTTATTAGTACACAAAAATCCGGCGGTATGATTGTATAAAACACCATTTGATTTAAGTTTATTATGTTTGATATAATTTAGAATAGCATATACTTGAAAGAAGGTTCATCAAATGACTCGCTTGGCAAAAAGGATAATAAGCATCGCTTTGGTTCTGGCACTGCTGGTGTCAATAGCGGTGACGGCAGACGCTTCCGGGGCAGACACGGCGGACAGGATCTGTTACGCCGACACACTGGAGGCCGCCCTTGATATGGTGGAGGGCAGCTCCTCCCCCGCCTGTGACGGCAACTGCGGAACCTCTCCCCTGATAATCGTTCCCGGCATAATGCAGTCGCAGGTCTATGTTCAGGATGAAAACGGCAACGATCTCCTTACCTCCGACGGGTTCCCCGTCACGGAGGGTATGGATCTGGAATTCATGCTGGACATGGTCAAATTTAAAAAG
>CAMOTT010000116.1 GCA_946626015.1 uncultured Clostridia bacterium
CGGCACGGTCTCCCCCACCTTGAACTGCTCCGCGTTTTGCTCCCAGGTACCCAGAAGCTCTTTGTGTGAGAGTATTATCCTGCCCAAGCCGTCCCTGCCCTTGACCACCACCTTTACAGATTGACCCGAAACGAAGCGCACGTTGGGGTGTGGTATCCTTGAGACGGATATGCTGTCGATGGGCAGCAGGGCGTTTATCCCCGCGCCGATATCGAGAAAAACGCCGAAGTTTTCCATATGGCAGACCTTGGCGTCGATAACATCCCCGGGGGAGAGAGTTGAAACGAACCCGGCCATGCAGTTTTCCTGCACCTTTTTTCTGCTCAGTACGGCATAGGGCTCCCCGTCCTCCCCCGTCCTGATGTCCGTCACCACGCAGGACACCGGCTTGTTCACCCGGGAGATAAGAGCTATATCCCGCACCGAGCCGTCATCAATACCAATGGCACCCTCCTCTCTTGGCAGGATGCCCCTCATGCAGTCAAGGTCTATATGAAGATTGTGTTCGCCGTCACATCTCACAGCTCTGCCCTCAATTATATAACCGTTGTTCATGGCCTCCCGTATACCTGTAAGCGAGGAAAGCCTGTGTCGATTTTCGGCGGTTTTTATAAGCTGTCCCTCGGGTTGAAATTTTGTCAATTAAAATCCCGTTCCTTTCAAAATACATTTTGTAAATTTATATGGAAAAATTAACGCCAATATGCTTTTTAATGGCTATACATTTACGGCCTTTTATGTTATAATTTTGTGCGGATAACAGCATTTTGATTTTATATCCGTACATCAAACACAAAACAGGCACATAATTTTTACGGGGGTGTTGGGTTGAACGTAAACGTGGGCGACAGGCTTGTAATGAAAAAAAATCACCCCTGCGGAGGCAACACCTTCAAGGTGCTCCGGGCAGGTATGGATTTCCGCATAAGGTGCGAGACCTGCGGCAGGGAGCTTATGACTCCCAGAGTAAAGCTTGAAAAGAATATCAGGGAAATCATTCCTCCGGACCGGAGCTGATCCGCCCCCTATTACTTATGATAATGAAAGGCAGAGATACCCAAGGGTATCCAAGTGGAGCTTATGCTTGAAAAGCTTAAAAGTGTTGAAGAAAAATTTGAGACGATAAACGCAAAGCTTTGCGACTCGGAAGTTGTTTCGGATATGGAGCAGTACCGCAAGCTCATGCAGGAGCTTAAGCACCTCACGCCCATAGTGGAAAAGTACCGGGAGTACAAAAAAGTCCAGAACGATTTTGACGAGGCCAAGGAGCTTATCGACAACGGCGGTCTTGATAAAGAATTTAAAGAAATGGTGCTGGAAGAGCTGGAAACCGCCAGAGAGGAGCTTGAAAAGATCCGCGGCGAGCTCAAGGTGCTTTTGCTGCCCCGCGACCCCAATGACGACAGGAACGTCATCGTGGAGATCCGCGGAGGCGCAGGCGGAGAGGAGGCGGCTCTGTTCGCCAACTCCCTGTTTCGGATGTACTCAATGTACGCCGAGACAAAGGGCTGGAAGTCCGAGATATTGAGCGAAAACCCAACAGAGCTTGGAGGGTACAAAGAGATAAGCTTTATGATAATCGGCGAAGGGGCTTATTCAAGGTTCAAATTTGAGAGCGGAGTCCACCGTGTTCAGCGTGTGCCCGAGACCGAAAGTCAGGGCAGGATCCACACCTCAACAGTGACCGTTGCCGTTTTGCCGGAGGCTCAAGAGGTGGATGTTGAAATAAACCCGGCCGACCTGCAAATAGATACCTACCGTTCCAGCGGCGCCGGAGGGCAGCATATCAACAAAACCGAGTCCGCCATCCGCATCACCCACATACCCACGGGTACCGTTGTGGAATGTCAGGATGAACGCAGCCAATACAAAAACAAAGATAAGGCAATGAAAATCCTCCGCTCACGCATACTTGAGGCTGAACGTGAAAAGCAGGCGAACGAGATCGCAGGCGAGCGCAGATCCCAGGTCGGCACCGGCGACCGCAGCGAACGCATCCGCACTTACAACTATCCCCAGGGGCGGGTGAGCGACCACAGGATAGGGCTCACGCTGTACAAGATCGAGGCCATTTTGAACGGCGATCTTGACGAAATAATAGACGCTCTTATTACCGCCGATACGGCTGAAAAACTGAAAGCTGATTTGTGATCTATGAAAACTCTGATTTTTGATACCGCAACAGAGAGCGCAATAAAGACCTGTGCGGAGATAATAAAGCGGGGCGGCCTTGTGGGGATGCCCACCGAGACCGTTTACGGCCTTGCCGCCAACGCACTCAACGGCAAGGCTGTGGCCGATATCTTCAAAGCCAAGGGCAGACCTCAGGATAATCCCCTTATAGTCCACATCTCAAGGATCGATGAGCTTTATCCTTTGGTGTCGGAGGTTCCCGAAACGGCTCTCAGGCTGGCAAAGGCATTCTGGCCCGGTCCCCTTACGATAATTCTGCCAAAATCGGATATCATTCCGGACGAAGTTACGGCGGGGCTCAACACCGTGGCGGTGCGTATGCCGTCGCACCCCGTTGCAAGGCGGCTCATTGAGCTCTGCGGCGTTCCCCTTGCCGCTCCCTCGGCAAATTCCTCCGGTTTGCCCAGTCCCACAACGGCGGAACACGTCATCCGTGACATGGACGGCAAAATAGACGCCATATTGAACGGGGGCGCCTGCGATGTGGGTGTGGAATCCACCGTTATCTCGCTGGCAGGCAAAAAGCCCCGGGTGCTTCGCCCCGGCGGCATTTCCCCGGAGGAGCTTTCCTCGGTCATCGGAGAAGTTGAGATAGACCCGGCTGTGCTCTCACAGCTCAGGGCGGAGGAGGTTGCCGCCTCCCCCGGGATGAAATACAAACACTATTCACCCAAGGCAAAGGTCTATATCGTGCAGGGTGATTTTGAGAATTACAAAAGGTACGTGGAGGCCGCCGAATCCGAGAACAAATTTGCCCTCTGCTTTGACGGGGAGGAAAAGGAGCTGACCCTCCCCTCCCTGACCTACGGACACGCGAAATCTCCAAAGGAGCAGGCTCACAGGCTGTTCAACGCCCTGCGTGAGCTGGACGATCTTGGCGCAGGCACGGTTTACGCCCGTTCCCCCGAGCTGTCGGGTATGGGGCTGGCGGTCTATAACCGCCTGCTGAGAGCGGCTGCATTTGATATTATCGAGGTTTGATCTTATGAACACGCCTATAACCGTAATCGGCCTTACCGGCCAGACCGGCGCGGGTAAGACCACAGTCACATTGGAGCTTGAAAAGCTTGGCTGCTTTGTCATCGACTGCGACAAACTGGCAAGGGAGATCGTCTCCCCCGGTTCCCCGGCTCTCTCTGAGCTTGCCCGCCGTTTCGGCAGGGATATACTGAACCCGGACGGCTCTCTGGACAGAAAGCTGCTTGCCTCCCGGGGCTTTGCGGATGAAGAAAGCCGCAAGGCGCTCAACGCCATCACCCACCCGGCCATAACAAAAAAAGCCCTTGAATGTGTCGACTGCGCCGCCGGGGAGGGGTTCTCCGTGGCGGTGATAGACGGTGCCGCCCTTTTGGAAAGCGAAATCAAAAACTACTGCGATATTCTTGTTTCCGTCATTGCCCCGGCGCCGGTTCGCCTTAACCGGATCCTTGCCCGGGACGGCATTACCCGGGAACAGGCGGAGGAAAGAATGGCCGCCCAGAAAAATGAAGAATATTACATTGAAAATTCGGATATTATAATACGCAACTACCCTCCCTTTGAGCTTGGAGACCAGATGAAGGAGCTGAAAAGTTATATCAAAGCGAAAGAAACCGGGCTGTCTTAGCCGATTATTTGCAACAGTGCTGGTAATAATTATCGTGTGGGCAGGTTACTATACGATACGCTTCACGCTTCGCAAATATATGTACCCGGTCAAATACATCGAAACCGTAGAAAAGTACAGTATTATGTACAACGTTGAGCCTGAGCTCGTTTTCGCGGTGATAAACACAGAAAGCGGCTTCGATAAAAACGCCGTGTCCTCGGCAAACGCCATGGGGCTTATGCAGATAACCCCCGAGACCTTCAGCTGGCTGCAATCCAAGCTTAAGGAAGACCTGCCCGATGAGGCTCTTTTCAATGAGGATACAGCCATCAGATACGGCACCTATTTCCTGCACCTTCTTTTGGAGAAATTCGGGGACACAGGCACCGCCGCAGCCGCCTACCACGCAGGGATGAACCGGGTAGACCAGTGGCTTGAGGACAGGGAACTCTCCCCCGACGGAAAGGTCCTGTCATCCATCCCGTATAATGATACAGCATATTATGTGCATAAAATAGAAAAGGCTGTCGATGTTTACAGCAAAATCTACAAGCCTGAAACCGATCAGGCAAGCACAACATTATAAATAAACTTCACGAAAGGAAGATCTACTATGAAAGACGAAAAAAGCTACGCTGAACAGCTCAAGGAAAAGCTCTGCTACAATTCCGAAAACGCCGCCGAAAAGCTGAGCGAAGACGAGCTCAACACTGCGGACAGCTTCTGCGAAGGCTACAAGTCCTTCCTCAACTCCTGCAAAACAGAACGTGAGGCTGCTGCGTATTTCAAGTGTCTCGCGGAGCAAAAGGGCTTTGTACCCTTTGACAAGAGCAAGACCTACGCCCCCGGTGACAAGGTATATGTCATCAACAGAAGCAAGGCCGTCATACTCGCCGTTTTCGGCAAAAAGAGCCTTTGTGAAGGCGTGCGCCTCACAGCCGCTCACATTGACTCACCCAGACTTGACCTTAAGCCTAACCCACTTTATGAGGACAACAAGCTGGCTCTGCTCAAGACCCATTACTACGGCGGCATAAAAAAATACCAGTGGACAGCCATGCCCCTTGCCATGCACGGCGTGGTGGTACTCAAAAGCGGCGAAGCTGTCAAGGTCACGATAGGCGAAAGCCCGGACGAACCCCATTTTGTCATTACCGACCTGCTCCCCCACCTTGCCGGCGAGCAGATGAAGAAAACCCTCGCCGAGGGCATTTCCGGCGAGGAGCTCAACATTCTTATCGGCAGCCGTCCCATCAAGGATGATGAGGGCGGAGATCTTGTAAAGCTCAATATTCTCCGCATCCTCAATGAGAAGTACGGCATGACCGAGGCGGATTTTCTCTCCGCGGAGCTTGAGATGGTTCCCGCCTACCCTGTCACCGATATCGGCCTTGACAGGAGCATGATCGGCGGCTACGGCCACGACGACAGGGTCTGCGCCTATCCTTCCGCCATGGCGGCACTGGAATGCGCCGAGCCCGAATACACAAGCGTCTGCGTGCTCACAGACAAAGAGGAGATCGGCAGCGAGGGCAACACCGGCCTCAGATCCTCTTACCTTAAATATTTCATCGAAGATATCGCGGCAACTCAGGGGCTGGACGGCAGAGCTGTGCTTTCAAAAACGCAGTGCCTTTCAGCGGACGTCAACGCGGGCTTTGACCCCACCTTCCCCTCGGTTATCGAAAAGCTCAACGCAGCCTACCTCAACAACGGCATCGTGGTCACAAAATATACCGGCTCCCGAGGCAAGGCAGGCACCTCCGACGCAAGCGCGGAGTTTGTGGCAAAGGTTCGCAAAATTTTTGACGGCAACGGCATTGTCTGGCAGATGGGCGAGCTGGGCAAGGTAGACGGCGGCGGCGGCGGAACGGTCGCCAAGTACATCGCGGAGCTTAATGTTGACGTGGTGGACGTGGGCGTCCCGGTGCTTTCCATGCACGCCCCCTTTGAGGTTGTCTCAAAGCTGGATGTGTACATGGCATACAAAGCCTTCAAGGCCTTTTTTGAGGACAAAGAATAATAAGTTAATATATCACAAGGACGTGCCATAGAGGCGCGTCCTTATTTTTGTGACAAGCGGCTTATTTTGATGAAGGAATAATACATAGTTTTTTGTGGGCTCTTAAACAGATTATTCATAAAACCTGCCAAAACGCTCTGCGCCAAGGCTCTATAACCTTGACAAACAGTCATAACGAGTATATCATAATACCATAATGGGAATTTTTCACAAAAACGCAGCGTCGTTTTCTACGTTTGAAACATCTTAGGTACTTTATGTACGTGGAAAGGGAATGAAGATATTGATAAAAAAGCTTGCTCAGTTTGCAAAGCGTGACGCAAAATTTGCCATACTTTGCCCTTTGATGATATTGGGCGAGGTGTTGCTGGAGGCGCGCCTGCCCTTCCTTGTTTCAAGAATAATTGACGAGGGCATTGAGACCGGCAACATTGATTTTGTTCTGCGTCAGGGTCTGATGATGATACTCATGGCTCTTGTCTCCCTGCTGTTCGGCGCCC
>CAMOTT010000117.1 GCA_946626015.1 uncultured Clostridia bacterium
CCATTAGGATCTGCTCAACGGGGCTGTTGAACCAGACCTCGCCGCCCGCCTTCTCGAATTCGTCGATTATGGCGGAGCTTATCTCGTGGCTGCGGAGCTTGGGGGCAACCGCGCCGGTGGTGATGTACTCGCGGATGAGCGAAGCGAAGTGGATAAAGCTTACCTCGTCTGTGGGCACGCTCAGGTAATCCCAGTAGCCGTTGAGGATATCTCTGGCGCTCTGGGGCATTTTCAGGGTCTCAAGCACCGTGTTGAAGGGATAGCCTGCGGTGCGGATAAAGTTCAGATGCTCCTTCACAGCCTCTTTTATGATGCTCGGTTTGAAGGTCTCGATATCTGCAAAGAAGTCCGTGGTGGCAATGATATCGTCCGCCAGGTCAAAGAACGCAGTCACGCTCTTACGTGAACCGGGAACATATTTTTCCATTGCGTCTATGTACGCCTGCCTGCCGAAGGGCATGGAGGCATCGATCTTTTTGTCGCCGCTCAGGGTGATCAGACGGTAAGCCGCCGGAATCTCGACCCAGTCTATTTTATCCGTCAGATCCAATTTGTCGAACATATTGCGGATACTGCCCATTCCGGTGCTTTTGCCGAAACCGCAAAGCTCATGGAGAGAGGCCTCGAACTCAAACCTTCCCCTCTTGAAGCTGGTGGCAAAGCCGCCGGGCAGATTGTGCCGCTCAAGGAGCAAGGTCTTTTTTCCCGCCTTGGCAAGTGTGACAGCCGCAAGCAAACCGCCATTGCCGGCGCCCACAACTATTGCATCCCATTTACTCATTTTTCATTAACCTTTCTGCTCACAAAAGTTAATCAGGGTATGTCCGATTTTAGGCCGGATATCCGAACGCGGTGCCGTGAGCTGACAAAGCGTCCCGCACGCTGATAATTGGATCAAGATACCCTAATGTAATCAATATAACATAATACTACAGAAATTTCCACAACTAATTTTAAAAAAATTTAAATTATTTTTGAGTTACCTGACGACGATTTGATTTTTATTGGCTGCTCGCTCCTGTCTCCGACAGATCTATTTTTGATCTTCTGCCGATATTTTCAAGGCAGGACACTGCTGCGGAGAGCCGTACTACATCTTCAGAGGTTTTTTGCCTTACGCTGCACGCCCTTATTTCGACGTTAAAAAGCTCCACCGTCATTTGGTGCATTATTTTCTCATAAGCCTCCAGCGCCGCCCTGTCCTCCGTTAAAGTTTCCGCCGTATCAAAAGCTTCGGTGTACCGTTTTGTCAATATCCCGACAGGCAGCTTTTTTCCGTTTGCGGAAAGGCTGCGCTCACTTTCATAGACCGGACAGCCCTCCGCCTTTCCAAGCTTTACATTCAGGGGGATCTTTATGCCGAGAATGTGCAAAAAACGCACAGTTTTTCTCAATTCAACCTTTTTAACCTCCGGGGTCAGGGGAACCTCGGAGGAAAAATTACGCTCCGTCAGCGCCGCCACGTAGGCCTCCGCGCTGCGAAGAGTAACCGAACCGTCAAGGTTCTCCGTAACGCCGCTGACAAGCAGCGAGCCTTTTCTTACCCCATCCCCCTTTTTCACCTCAGCCTTTCCCATATAGGCCTCTATGATCTCCACCGCGCCCTCCCTTGAGGCGATTATATTGCAGGGTACGCCGTCCGATTTTTTGCCGGAGGGCTGAGTGATCTCCCGTATTTCAATAACGGCCGTGCTCCCGTCCAGATTAAGGGACGTCCACAGCGCCTTATCTATTTTTCTGGCTGCGGCCTCCTGTATTTTTTTGGTGTCAAGGCTCCTTTTTGCCGCGCCGGTATGAACGCCCAGCTCCTCAAAGACCGAGATTATCTCCTCATCGCTGAGCAAAACGTTACCCTCCACCTCAATGCTCCATATCCTTGTGGAGAGAAAAACAGTAAGAGCCGCGAACACCGCCGCTCCGGCAAGGATTCCGGCTCTGTTTTTATTTTTGCGGATGAAGAACGGCAGCCCTTTTTTGTTCCTGATCCTCATACGCATACCGGATCTTTTAGCGGCGGAGCGCATTTTTTTGTAGCCGTTCACAGAGGTCTTGCCCGTAATTATCCCTTTGCTGCAATACAGGCCGTTAAGGGGGATCCCCTCAAGGGAGCACAGGTTTATAAACCGCTCAGGGAAACCTCCCTCCGCGGTGAATTCCACAAAGCCCGTCAACATTCCCAACAATCCGGAAATCAGCATATCCCGCCTCCAAAATAAAGATTATGAAGTAAAATCCACGCTGACTATCTCTCCGCAGATGACCGCCTCGCCATCCCGGAAAAAGCTCACGCACATATTGCTGCCGCTGAAACGCACGGCCAGTTTTCCGGCTGAGACGCAGATAGTCCTCTCATCATATTCAAGAACTCCCCGGCAGCCGCTGACTATCGCCTTTTTGTTGCCGCAAAGCTCTATTTGAGCATTTCCCGGCAAGCCCTCGGCAGGCAGCTCCAGCTCGTTGCCTATGCGTTCCGCCAGGGAATAGGTTCGCTTTTCTTTCGAGCTTTTTCTCCGTGTGTTCCTTGCCATTTTTATCACCCCGCTGTTCACTAATATTTATGACCGGCTCCACATAAATATTTATCGGTGATAATATTGAAAGTCAAAAAGTTGCCGGTTCTGCTGGGCATGGCCGGTATATTGATCTTCGCGGTATGCCTCGTCGCATATCCGGCGCTGTGTTCAAAGGGCGTCCGGGACGCCCTGAGCCTGTGCGGACAGGTGATAATACCCTCCCTGTTCCCGTTCATGGTGATTTGCTCCTTTATGGTAAAGCTGAGCATCACAGGCAGAGCATCTGCGGTATCCGGTAAAATAATGGGCTTTTTGTTCAAGCTCCCTTCACAAGCTCTGTCGGTAGTGCTGCTGGGATCCTGCGCCGGTTTCCCCGCGGGAGCTTCAATGACCGCACAGCTTTTTAAGGAAAACCGGCTCACTGCAAATCAGGCGGTGCGGCTCATGACCTTTTGCGTAAACTGCGGACCGGTATTCGCCATCGGGACCGTGGGCAGCGCCCTGCTGGGCAGCAAAAAGGCCGGGATCATAATTTTCGCCTCCCTGCTGATCTCATCGTTGTTGATCGGCTTTGCCGCAAGGTTCTTTGACGACGGCAAAACGGCAGAGGGCAGCTTTGCCGTGAAAAGACCGGAATATTTCAAGGCTATGGTGTCCTCCGTTTCGGACGCTTCACAATCCATGCTCTCCGTGTGCGCGTGGATAATATTTTTCGGCTGTATATGCTCAATGTTTTCGCTGCTGCCCTCTGTCTCCCTGCCCCTGAAATGTCTGACCGAGGTCTCCGCCGGATGTGTGGAAGGGGTCAAAGAAGGGTTCCCCCTTCCATTGCTGGCCGCTGTTATCGGCTGGTCCGGCATATCCGTGCACTGTCAGATAATGCCCTTTCTTTGCGCCGTGGGTATGCCCCTCCCCCTGTTTTTTTCGATCCGGCTGCTCAACGGCGGATTAGCGGCCGCTGTATGCGCCCTGCTTCTGAGGCTGTTTCCCTGCGATATTCCGGCCATACTCAACACCCTTTCTCCGGTCTCTCTGACCTGTTCCGCTCCCCCGGTGGCTGCCGGGATCATTATTATGTTCGTGATATTCATATTAGACCTTGATATAGCTCAAAAAGTGTGATATCATTAAGAATAATCGCTGATAATGTAAAAAGGGGTTGTGTATCTTGAGAAAGAAATTGCTCAACATAAAGGAGCTCTCGCCCTCCTGCTCTTACTGCAAATACGGCAAAAGATCCCCGGACAAAGAGAACGTGCTCTGCTCCCTGAGCGGCATCCGTATGCCGGATTCCTGCTGCGGGAAGTTCGTATATGACCCCTTGAAGCGCCAGCCCAAAAGGCGGCCGGCCCTGCCGGAGCATTCTCCGGATGAATTCAAGCTTTAAAGCAGCCGATCATCGGTTTGCTCATTATAATTGCTGCCCCGGCAGCGGATCGGAGTTACTTATGGCATATGTTTCAATGATAAATTATGACACCGCCTCCGAAGAGGTCAAAAAGGCTCATGACGAGCACCTTAAGATCGGGAAAATGACCAATATGAAGCGCACGCTTCTCAACAACATCCCCTCTTTCAAGGCGCTTATGGAGTGGTATACTCTGAGGGATGAGGCCGCGAAATTTCTCACGCCCCTTGAGATAAACTTCTTCTGCTACGCCATCTCCGCCGAGAATGACTGCCTCATCTGCTCCTCGTTCTTCCGCAAGATCCTCAGGGATGAAAACATTGACTTTGACACCTTTATGTTCACCCCGAAGCAGGAGCTTCTGATAAACTACGGCAGAGCCATGGTCAACGACCCGCACAACGTGGGAGATGATCTTTTTGCGGAGCTCAAAAAGGAATTCAACGACGAACAGATCGTTCTGCTCACCGCCTTCGGCGCAATTATGATCGCCACTAACCTTATCAACACCACTCTCCACGTTGAGCTGGATAGCTTCTATTTCAACGAATAAAATCAAATTGTAAAGGATGTTGCAATATGGAATTCAAGAATAAAACAGTATTCATCACCGGCGCCGCAAAGGGTCAGGGGCGGGGCGTTGCCCTCGCCTTTGCCAAAGAGGGCGCAAACATTATCGCCTTTGATCTCGGCAAAAAAATCGAATACCCTGCCTACAACCACGCCTGCGGCGAAGATCTGCTCAAGCTCAAGGAGGAGGTCGAGGCTCTGGGCGCTCAGATAGAGATCTGCGCAGGAGACGTGCGCAACGCCGAGGAAGTCAAGGCCGCGGCGGACAAGGGCGCCGCCCGTTTCGGCGGCATCGACGTTCTGTTCAACAACGCAGGCATCTGCGCCTACGCCCTCTCCTGGGAGATGACGGAAAACGAATGGGATACCATGATCGACATCAACCTCAAGGGCGCGTGGCTGGTATCAAAGTACGTTGTGCCCTATATGATAAAGCAGAAGAGCGGAGTTATCATCAACAACTCCTCCATCGGCGGTCTCAGGGGCATGAACCGCCTTTCCCACTACGCCGCCTCCAAGTTCGGTATGATCGGCCTGACCAAATCCCAGGCCATTGAGCTGGCTCCCTACAACATCCGCGTGGTCAGCATCCACCCCACCGGCGTGAACACCCCCATGAACGACGGTCTGGCAGAAATGGAGGGCGCTACCCCAATCGAGATCGCGGAGCGTTCGGCAGGCAACCTTATCCCCGTACCCTGGATAGAAGTTGAGGACGTGGCCAACTCCGTGCTGTTCCTGGCCAGCGACAAGGCAAGGTACATCACGGGCAGTCAGTTTGTGCTTGACGCCGGACTTCTGACAAGATAAATTTCCAAAAACCGGAAAAAATTATTAAATGAGAGTGAACAGTGAAGCTCTGCAAGGTCTGCTTCACCTTTCACTCTTTTTAATTTATATGGATGTTTTGAACATTATCCGCCTGCTGTCCGCGGGCTTGTATTGTTAAATATGACGGCAAAAAGCATATATGTTGTATTCTTACAAAAAATATATATAAAATTTATTAAAAGTGTTGACAAACCGTTTTTCTTTGTTGTATAATATCAATCCGTGGTGTCATAAGAAGGCGTCTGCGGTCATATCCGCCTGCCCTTTTTATTACACACGGAATTTTTCAGGAAAGGAGAGAAAATACTTGCCAACCTTTAATCAGCTTGTTCGTAACGGCAGAGAAACATTGGAGAAGAAGGCAAAGGCTCCCGCTCTTTTAAAGGGTCTCAACTCTAAGAAGAACATCACAACAGATGTCAGCTCACCCCAGAAGCGCGGCGTTTGCACAGCGGTCAAAACCGCTACGCCCAAAAAGCCCAACTCAGCGCTCAGAAAGATCGCCAGAGTTCGTCTTACCAACGGTATCGAGGTTTCCTCATACATTCCCGGCGTAGGTCACAACCTTCAGGAGCACTCAGTTGTTCTTATCCGCGGCGGTCGTGTTAAGGATCTTCCCGGTGTTCGTTACCACATCATCAGAGGCACTCTTGATACTCAGGGTGTCACCGGCAGAATGCAGGCCCGTTCAAAGTACGGCGCCAAGCGTCCGAAAGCCGCTAAGAAGTGATCCTCAGTATTCAGGATGCTTTTAATTACGACAGAATCTTCTTGAAGGCATGGCGGCTCAGCCGCTGACCGATGCAAGATGTGTATATATATTTATACGCTTCTTCATTGGCGCCACGGGATTTTTGTCACTCGAGTACCTATGATATCATTACTATGAAGGAGGGAAGCGAAGTGCCAAGAAGAGG
>CAMOTT010000118.1 GCA_946626015.1 uncultured Clostridia bacterium
AAGCGGCAAACTGAGCGGGCAATATAATCTGATAGTGTGATTTTTCACACTATCACCATAGCCTTTCGGGCAAAAAATATTTTTTTAAAGATCACCGTTATCCTGTTTTGCCCGAACAGGCGTAAATGGTGATCACAGCCATCGCTCGTTGCCGCAAAGCGGCAAACTGAGCGGGCAATATAATCTGATAGTGTGATTTTTCACACTATCATGATAGCCTTTCTGGGAAAAATAGTTCTTTTTATCTCATGGCCGTTGACGCCGGATCAAGTCTCTTGATGATATCCTCCTGCACTTGAGGGGAAAGGTCAAGAAAGTTGACAAAGGTGCCGTGGATACGCATTATGTAAACTCCGGAGGGGGCGTATTTTTTGGGATCGGCCAGTACCTTGCGCAGGGTCTCCGGGGTGGTGACGTTGACGTAAAGGTAGAAGGGCGGGAACGACGGATTATTCTCGTTAAAGAAAAGGGGGCGTACCACACGCCGGGCAAAGTCAAGACCCTTGCCCTCCTTTGTGGGGGCGGTGAAAAAGGCAGGGTTTATGCCCAGATGGGAGGCGCAGCCGCCGCCCATGCTGGCAAAGGGCAGGCGCATACAGGAGAGGATGCGGAAGCCCATGCCCTGATCCGCGTCGCCGTAGAGGGGATCTATACCGTAGTTGAGCTGTTCCCTTGAAAGTCGGCCGTCCGGGGTGGCGCCCACCCAGTAACCGTAGGTCAGGTGCGTTGTGGGTGTCGACCAGTCGGCGCGGAAGGGATTGCCCAGATCGTTCTTTCGGGCGGAAACCATTTCGGAGACCTTTTCGGCGATCTTCGCGGCTTCGCTGTCCGCCTCCGGGATGTTGTTGCCGAACTTGGGCGCAGCCCGAAGAAAATCCCGCAGCTCCCCGTACCCCTCAAAATTTGCGCGCAGGGCAGGCAGGAGGTTGTCAACGTCCTCCGGGCGCTCCTTAAGGAGCTTGTCAATGGCGATAAAGGAGTCCGCCATAACGCTCAGGCCGTGTATGAGGCAGCCGCTGCCGTTGTAAGGGGTACCCTGGTGCGCCGTGTCGCGCATATCGTAACCGCTCTGTATCCCGCCCATGAACACGCTGAGGAAGGGCACGGGCAGGCAGGCCACGGCTCTTGTCGCGGCGTTTGCGGCGGCGCACATTTTGTCTATATACACATCAAGGTTTTTGTAAAAATACTCACGGATATTTCCAAGCAGCTCCGCGCCCCGGGCGGTGACAACGCTGCCTATCTCTCTGCCGGTTATAAGGGATCTGCCTCCGTTGAGGGTCAGCTCCAGTATCTTTGGCAGATTGAGCCAGCTGTTTGTGGTGTTGCCGTTGTCCTTGCCCATGATAAGGGGCTCCTGACAGCCGGCAATGCCGTAGTCCGGCAGATCCTCCTCCGCAACGCCCCGGGAGGCGAGCAGGGGGAAGACTGCGTCGTCGTTGAACAGGGAGGGGGTGAGCACGCCGGGGGAAAAGAAGAAACGGCCCATTGCCTCATAAAGTTCATCCGGTGTGCCCTTGTGGAGCTTGGCGGAAAGTATGGGCTGAGGCAGGTTCATGTCAAGATAGGCGTCCATCAGGGCGTAGGAGGTCTCGTTGGTAAGGTCGTTGCCCCGGATATCTCTTCCGCCCACGATAAGGTTCTGTGAAATGGCCCAGCTCCTGTCGCCCACGTTGAAGAACACCAGAAAATGCTTGAACAGAGCGGCGGCATCCTCCCGGGAAAGCCCCTCCTTGGCCCGGTAGGGCTCAAAGATCCGGTCGGCGTTGCCCACGGAGAAGGCAAAGGGATTTGGCGCCTGCTCAAGGCACATTATCTCCCACAAAAGCAGGTAGCTCTGCATGGCTTCATACAGGGTCTCCGCAGGCTGCGCGGGCACCTTGCGCAGGGTTCCCGCCATAAGCCGGAGCTGTTCTGCCCGGAGCTCGTCCGCGGAGGGGATCTGTGACTCCGCAAGGTCGGCGTAACGCCGCGCCAGCAGCAGCGCGCCATCAAGGGTGCGTTTCATTGCAAGAAGATTGATACGCTGTTCCTCCGGGGAGGTGGCGGCGCGGGTCTCAAGAGCCTCCATAAGCGCATTAAGACCCAGCTTAAGGGCAGGGCGGAAATCCGGCACTATGTGGCCGGTGACCTGCTCAATAAAATAGGCAACCTCCGCAGTGTCGTTTTCACAGGAGGCGTAGACCTCCGTCAGGGCGCGGATATAGTCGCTCTGCCGGGTGAAACGGCGCACCCGGTCGATGCGCTCCGGGGTGAACTCGTCGTTGGGTTCAATATCGTTATAAACGGCTGTGGGGTCGCAGTAGCCGGAAAAAGTCTCAACTCTGAACGAGGGGTTTATCAGCGCGTAGCTGCGGGCAAAGGCGTCTGACTGGCTGCCTGCAAAAATCGAAAACCGGGAGATGGAAAGGGGCAGCTCCGCCAGAATTGCGTAAAGCTCCTCCGCCGCCCTCTGTTCACCGGGCAGCCCTTCAAACTCGGGGGAGTGATCGCAGACTATCTCCCTCGCCAAAAACCAGCCGTCCAGCCGGGGCAGAGCCTTTTCCTCCTGATAACGGGATTTTGCCATGGCGGCGGCCTGTTCCGCTGTCCAGGGATAACTCATTCAGATCAACCTTTCTTAAAAAGATCAGATAATGTATTCGCTTATGTACGGACTACCGTCAGACCGCGCCGACGGAGTATTTCTTCGTTTTGCTCACGCTGAGCCGGGGAGATGAACGCATTGTGAACGGTGTATTCCCTGCCGCGCTGCGTCCACTTGTCTTTGCCGTATTCGTGGTAGGGCAGCAGCTCGATCCGCGCCTTGTCCGCGCCCAGACGCAGAAACAGCTCTGCAAACCGTTCCATATCCTCCTCCGATGCGTTGAAGCCCCTGATAAGGGGGATGCGGATCAGCAGATCCGGGTGTTTCGCCGCAGCCGCGGCAAGGTTTGAGAGGATGATCCCGTTGGAAGCGCCCAGAATCTGAGAGTGCACATCCGGGTCATAGTGCTTGCAGTCCATTATAAGCTCGTCCACAAGCCCGAAAAGCTCCGGCAGACGGGGCGCGGTGCCGTTTGTCTCGATGGCTGTGGAAACACCGGCCTTTTTTAACAGGGTCAGCGCCTGAAGCAAAGCCTCGAATTGGCAGGTACATTCTCCCCCGGTAAAGGTCACGCCTCCCCCGTCAAAAAACATGGGGCGGCAGCTCAGCGCCTCGTTGAGGATATCCTCAACAGGAGTGCCGGAGCCTTCGGAAAACTCCATACCCTCCGGGTTGGAGCACCAGGGGCACTTAAGGTTACAGCCCTGCAGATGATAGACCAGACGGTTCCCCCGTCCGTCCTGCGAGTAGTTAAAGCCCTTTTGAAATACGGAAAGCGTCAGATCCACCACCCCTTTTGCATTGTTATATCAGTATAGCACAGAAATGGGAATAAGTCCATAAATGCAGCGCCGGAAAAAGATTTTTTGTTTAAAAGCGGTCAAAAAAACAACCCCTTAAGCAAAAACTCAAAGGGTTGTTTTAGCTTCGATTATTCTGTCATGATCTGCTCTGTCTCTGAGATGGCGAACACCGTGAGGAAGATGGTGTCAAGATCGTCTGACACCGACCAGACACGGTAATAATATTTACCTAAGGGGATGTTGACCTTATGCTCCGCCGCCACGTCCTCATACGCAGACTTTCCGCTTGTTTTTATCGGCAGATTTTTATTTTTTGAAAACTCCTGTCAAAAAAGCGACAACTTTTTCAACAAGCAGCTTTAACTGCTGATAAACTTTTACAAAGAACGCGCTGATCTTTTCCCAAACGGTGGCGGGCTTCTCCGGAACGATCTCAACGTCTATCTCAACAAAATTCACAGCGGTGGTCTCTGCCGCCTGCTGAGCGGTTGAATCCTTTCCGCCATAGACGGTGAGCCAGGGATAAGCGTTCATGGGAGTAGAGGATAAAACAACGAACTGTTCACGTTCAACGTCGTAATCTGTTTCTTCATAAATCGTTTTTTCGCCGAGGAAGAAGGAATAGATGCGTAACATTTCATCGTTGATCTCAGCCTCTATCATCTCCTCGGGGGTGGCGAAGGGAGGGTTCTCTTCCTCATAGGCGTAGATCTCTATGGCGTAGTCAAGGACGAGAGTGGGGTTTTTGATGATGATGCTCTTGGCAAACCCGGCGCAGAAAGCTGAACTTTCCATGGATTTAAGACTTGCTGGCAGGGTTATCTCCAAGGGTCTGAAGTTGGTGAACGCGTTGCTCTCAACCTGGGTTATGCCCTCCTCAAGAACAATGGATTTTACGCTGCTGACTTCCAGATGCCTCACTGCGGCGTAGTCGATATCGCCGGTATCCCAGGCAGCGTCGTAAGCCTGTTTATCGGCGTAACCCAGAGCCTTGTAAATGATCTCGGTGTAAGCGTCATCCCAGGGGAAGTAGGTCTCTGTATCCCAGTAGCTTACAGGGGTTTCCACTCCGTATTCGTCTACCTCGGTGGTCTCAACCCAAACCTGACGCTCAAGAGGGGTGATGGCGCCGACGCCGCTGACGGTCAGAGTGCCGTCATCTGTAATGGTCCAGCTGATGTTGTCTCCGCACTTGCCGCCGGCAAGCACATCCGCCCCGCGCGCCGAAAAGGCAAGGCTGAAGGTAGCGCAAAGCATGACAAGGCTGAGCAGGATACTGATGGATTTTTTGAATGAAGCTCCCATGGTTTTTCTCCTTTTATTTTATTATCTGCGTGAGGGGTCTTTGCCGGCTCCAGCCCGTCAAAAAAAGCTTTGGGATATCCGGCATAAAAACCCTTCACTGTATATTGACAGAATTATTTTACATCTTAAATATGAACAGTTTATGAATGAAACCACAATTTTTATTTTTTTCAGGCATAAAAGTACCCGGCGCGGCGGATCACTGCCGTACCGGGACAAGCTTTTGTCAAAAAACGACCGTGCGGACTTAGCTCAGGAACTGCCTGATATCTTCATCACTGAGGGTGCGGGTACCGTTTTTTGCCAGAATATCTTCGGCCTTTTCCGGTTCGTCCACCCTGAGCACAACGTAGGCGTTGCCCAGCTCGCTGCCGGTAAAGGCGTAGACGTACTCAATGTTTACGCCCTCTGATTTCAACGCACACAAGACCTCTTTCAGCGCTCCGGCGGTGTCGTTCATCCGCACGGCGACAACGGGGGTCTCCTTGACCATGGTGTCCGCGCTGAGGGCGGCCTTTGTTTTCTCGATATCGGAAACGATCATGCGCAAAATGCCGAAGTCTTTTGTGTCAGCCACGCTGAGGGCGCGGATGTTCACCCCTGCTTCCGTGATCGCGGCAACGGTATCGCAGAGCGTGCCGGGAGAATTTTCCAAAAATGCGGATAATTGTGTGATTGCCATAATTTGACCTCCTTAATGAAGCTTACGCTTGTCAATTACGCGGACAGCCTTGCCCTCGGAGCGGGCAATGGTTTTGGGCGCCACAAGGTGGATCTTCGGGCCGATGCCCAACATGGAACGCATGGCAAGCTTGAGCTTATCTTCGCCTGCCTGCATTTCGCTGACCTTATCCGAGAACATTTCCGGCGTGGATTCCACATAGATGTCGAATGTATCTGTGTTGTTGACGCGGTCAACAACGATCTGGTAGTTGGGGGGATAACCCTCGTTGAGCAGCACCGCCTCGATCTGGCTGGGGAACACATTGACGCCGCGGATTATCATCATATCGTCGCTTCTGCCGAAGGGCTTGGTCATCTTGACGTGAGTTCTGCCGCAGGAGCAGGGCTTGCGTGACAGGATGCAGATATCCTTTGTGCGGTATCTCAGCAGGGGGAAGCCCTCCTTGTCAAGGGAGGTGAACACCAGCTCTCCCTTTTCGCCCTCGGGGAGAACCTCACCTGTTTCGGGGTCGATTATCTCGGCGTAGAAATGATCCTCGTTGATGTGCATACCCGTCTGCTCCTCGCACTCAAAGGCCACGCCGGGGCCGGAGGTCTCGGTAAGACCGTAGATGTCATAGGCTTTGATGCCCAGGCTCTTTTCGATACCGCGGCGCATTTCCTCCGTCCATGGCTCCGCGCCGAAAATACCGGCCTTGAGCTTGTTATCCTCGGGCTTGTAGCCTTTTTCTGCAAGGGATTCGCCGATGTAGGCGGCGTAGGAGGGGGTGCAGCAGAGGATGGTGGCGCCAAGATCCATCATGAACTGGATCTGCCTG
>CAMOTT010000119.1 GCA_946626015.1 uncultured Clostridia bacterium
ATCTGGGGCAGACCCCAGGTTCCGAAGCTGGTCATCAGTACAGTTGCCATTAACGAGACCCATTTGCTTCCGTTGAGCTTCGGCAGACCCTCAACGCTCTTTGCATACTCGCTGAGTCCTGCAATTCCGCCCACCTTTTCGCTCCTGATCACAAAAATTATCAAAAGCGTAACGCCGAACATCATTATGATGCCCTGTACAAAGTCAGCTCTGGACTGAACAAGATAACCGCCGAAAACAAGCAGAAGAATGGCAAGCACTGCGATTATGATCTTAAAATATCCATCTTTTATTCCAAGCAGAACTTCCGAAATGGAGCCTAAGCCTTTGTAAACGGAAGCTGAATACGGTATAAGGAAAATGAAGATCACTATACAGGAAAACAGCTTTATTCCGCTGCTCTCAAAGCGCTGTTCAAAGAACTGAGGCATGGTTTTGATTTTGAGCCTGTGGGCAACGTCACAGGTCCTGCGCGCAAGCACTCTCCACGCAAGCCACGAGCCGAAAATCGCATTGCCCAAACCTGCAAGTATGCCCCACATACCAAAGCCGTATCCCGTGTTGCCGGCATAGCCGACGAACATTACCGCCGAAAAATAGGCCGCTCCGTAGGATAAAGCGGAAAGCCAGGCGCCCGCATTACGCCCGCCCACCGTAAAATCAGAAAGGCTTTTTGATCTGCGGCCTGTATATATCGCAATAAAAATAAGTACCGCGATATACACGCCGATGGTGATCCACATGGTCGTCATAAAATTATCTCCCTTCACTTTAGCAGATAAAAGCTTAAAAGCTTTAAAGCGTTAAAGTGATGTAAGGATAACACACTTTTTAGGGGTTGTCAAGGGGATTTGAAAAAAATATCAATAATTGTGCTGAATTTATCGCAAAAAGAAAGTATGAAATCTTACCAACGCTGCGGCCGCTGTCTTTACAAGATGAAAATAAAGGTATATAATTTTACCAACAAAGAAAGTTCGGGAGTCGTGGTAAAAATGTCCGGCAGCAAGATACAGAAAACAAACGCTATGCGCATACTTGATTCAGCAAAAGCAGAATACAGCATACATTCCTATGAATGTAACGGCGCGATAGACGGGATAAGCGTGGCTGAAAAGCTCGGGCAAAACGTTGACAAGGTTTTCAAGACCCTTGTGACCCGGGGGAGATCCGGAGAGCATTACGTTTTTGTGATCCCGGTCGCCCGAGAGCTTGATCTAAAAAAGGCCGCCGCTGCCGCCGGCGAAAAATTCGTTGAAATGATACACGTCAAGGATATCAACAATATAACCGGATATATAAGAGGCGGCTGCAGCCCGATAGGGATGAAAAAGCTGTTTAAAACGGCGATAGACTCTACCGCCAAAGGCTTTGAAACCATCATTTTCAGCGGAGGGCGCATAGGTATGCAGATAGAGATGTCCCCCGCCGCTCTTGCCGGACTTATAGACGCGGATTTTGCAGATCTGACTTTATAAAATTACATAAAATTTACTCCGGGCAGCAGATTGTCCGGAGTTTTTTCTCTGTTTAAAAGAAGAAATCAGCGATCTTCTCTGCGTCATGGTAGCCCTTGCGGTAAAGGATATGCAGGGCAACCCTGTCCCTTGTGACCGTCCTGAGGCCCTCTGTGGAATCCGGAGCAAGAACAAGCGCCCTGCCCTGCCCTTCAAGCTCCCGGGCCAACGCCAGAGAACTGAGATACCGCTCTTTGTATGTATTGATGCTTTTTGCGGTCATGGGATATTTTCCTCGAAGCATGGCTGAAGCTACGCCGACAGTACGCTGTTTCGGCTTTTCGGAAACAGGCTTTGTAAGGATGACAATGATCTTTTTGCAGCCGTTTGAAAGCGCCCTGTCCACAGGGATGGGATCGCTCAAGCCGCCGTCAAAGTAAGGCACTCCGTTTATTACATATGGCGGGCAGGCAACGGGAATACTGCAGGAAGCCTTGAGCGGCGCGTAATCATCCGGGCGCATGTCAGCCTTGTCAAAATAGACCGCTTTGCCGGTTTTTGCGTCGGTGGCAACTATCTCAAACCTTGTGTCCGAGTTCTGCATGGCGGCGTTGTCAAGGGGATTTTCCCCGTCGGAGTTAGTCAATGTGCCGTAAATATAATCAAGACCCAGAAAAGAACCTGTCCGCACAAGATTTTGCAGGCCCATATACTCGCTTCTGAAGGCGTAATCGTGGTAAAAAGAATAGTTCCTGCCCTTTTGTCCGGCAAGGAAAGAGGCTATATTTGCGCTCCCTGCGGAAACTCCCACGGCATAGTCAAATTTTACCCCAAGCTCCAAGCACCTGTCCAGCACGCCGCAACCGTATATTCCGCGCAATCCTCCGCCGGAATCAATAATACCGGTCATTTTGATCTCCTTTTTCGCCAAAAAAAATCTCGTAAATATTATAACATATAATGAAAAAAAAGCAACTTACGTTTATGTGTCCGGCTGTAGAAAAATACGGATTGTGAATGATTTATACATTCTATACAAATTTTTTATTTATAATTATTTATATAAGCACTTGATACAACATCGTCTTTTATGGTATTATAAATTTGGATTAATATCATAGCTCTTTTATTATGAACTTCAAAAAATAATAACTATGCTGTTTACGGAGGCAAAATTATGTTTACTAAAAAATTACTGTCTATCATCCTCTGCTTGTGCATCACCGTGGGGTTGATGCCGGCGGGTGTGTTTGCCGCGTCCGCCGAGGGCTATCCGGCGGATACCTCCTGGTATACGGGAGAATCCGCAGATGAATTCACCATAGCCAACGCCGGGCAGCTCGCCGGCTTAGCGGAGCTTGTAAACACCGGCGGAGTGACCTTTGATGGCAAAACCCTTAATCTTTCGTCGGACGTTGATCTTGGCGCAGCCGAATGGGCGCCGATAGGTAATTCTGAAAACTATTTCTACGGCACGTTCAACGGCAACAACCACATTATCAAAGGTCTTTCCGTAACGTCGGAGCATCCTTACACAGGCTTGTTCGGCGCGCTCTACGGCAAGGTCTGCAACTTGAAGGTCAGCGGCTCAATAAGCTGTGAGACCTCAGACTACATCGGCAGCATTGCCGGCATGAACTACGGCACAATAATCAACTGTATCTCTGACTGCGCCCTGCGGGGCAACAACTTTGTTTCCGGCATCGCCGGAGGCAACAACGGCAATATAGTAAACTGTTGCAGCACCGGAAGTTGTTCGGGCAACAACAGGGTCAACGGTATTTCCGGCTCAAACGGTTACGGCTCAAAGATCCTCAACTGTTACAGCGCCTGCCAACTCCAGGGCAACGGCATCTCGGTGGTCTGCGGTATAACCGGCATCAACAACGGCACGATCACCAACGCTTTCTGGCTTTCTTCCACCGCTTCCGTGGGCACGTCTTACAACTCTACCGAGCCTGTAAATTTACAAACCTTCTCACAGGATGGCACAGCCTGTATCACCTTCACGGCGGTGGATGGAACAAACAACCTTCTGGCCATCCTCAACGCATGGGTCAAGAACAACAAAGCGGCTTATTCTGAGCTTTTTAAGTGGCGCGAGGCAAAAAGCGAGGAGGACAACAATGGTCTGCCCTATTTTGACACCAGCGATTACTGGACTAACCACGGGGACACTTCCTGGTATAACGCCTCCGCTTCACGTTATGAAATAAGCACTGCCGAACAGCTTGCCGGTCTTGCGATGCTTGTAAACGATACAGGCGTAAGCTTCCTCGATAAAACAATAGTCCTTGCGAACAACATCAACCTCTCCGCCTATGAGTGGGTACCCATTTGCCACAGCGAGAGCAGGTCAAGATTCGGCGGAGATTTTGACGGTAACGGTCATTCCATCTCCGGCTTATCCATAACCACCGGATATTCCAGCACAGGATTTTTCGGCGAGCTTTACGGCAATGTTAAAAATCTGTCAATCAACGCTAACATAAATGTCAGTCTGGACAACGTGGGCATAATAGCGGGTACTGCAAGCAGCATAAACATTGAAAACTGCAGCACCGGCGGCTCTGTCAACGGCGGCAATTACGTTGGCGGCATAGTCGGCCGGCTTGCGGTGGGTTCGCTGATAAATTCATACAACAAGGCGGCGGTAACAGGCGCCGAACATGTTGGCGGACTTGTGGGCGAAAGTGATTCCAACACAATATATAACGGCATCCGGAACTGTTATAACACCGGTTCTGTATACGGCAGCGCCTACGCAGGCGGCATCGCCGGCAGCAACAAAGGTAACATCCACAACTGCTATAATGCCGGTCAGGTCGCAGGTCAAAGCATGAGAGGTTCGGTTTGCGGACTCAACGCCGACAAGGACAGCACCATAACCAACACCTTCTACCTTGAGAGATCAAGCACCTACAGCGTGGGCGGAAACGAAGGCTCGGTATCTCTTGTTTATGCCTTTACGCAGGACGGCAGCAAATGCACCCTCACCGGTCAGATAAACAATGACAGCGACCTGGCAAGGGTCCTCACATACGGCAGCAGCTTAGCTACGGGTCTCAGCAGATGGAGGAAGGCCGTAAACGAACAGGAAAACAACGGATTTCCCGTCTTCAATGACAAGGGCATCTGGAGCGACAACGCCAAATACGGCTGGTACAATAAAAACGAAAGCGAGTTCAATATAAAGACCGCAGCCGAATTTGCCGGACTTGCCTACCTAGTTAACTCCGGCACTAACTTGAGCGGAAAAACCGTCAACCTTGTAAACAGCATCGATATGTCGGATTATGAGTGGCTCCCCATAGGCCACACCAACACCTTTGCCGGAATCTTCAACGGCAACGGCAACACCATCTCCGGCGTGTCTATATATTCTTCCTACCAGTATATCGGTCTGTTCGGCAATTCCAGCGGTACGGTTAAAAATATCAACTTGGATATAATGATCGACTGCGAAAACGTTTCAAATATCGGCGGTGTCGTAAGTTTCAACAATTCCGGCAGGATCGAAAACTGTATCGCAAGCGGCACCATTCTCGGCGAAAATAACTGCGGCGGTATTACAGGAACCAATAACGCTACCAACAACAGCACCGGCACAGTCAGCGGATGTGTCAACCGCATCAACATTTCCGCCAAATCGTTATCCGGCGGAATAGCGGGAGAAAACAGGGGTATCATCATCAACTGCGGAAATCAGGGTGAGGTAACCTGCAGCAACGCAAACGTCAGCGGTATAGCGAGCGTCAACTATAACAAAATAATCAACTGCTACAACACTGGCAAGCTTTCAACATTCATCGACAGCGCCTCCGGCATAACCTGCAGCAATACCGGTACGGTTTTAAACTGCTACACCGCAGGTCAGCTTTTATCAAATAAAGGTTCAACCTCAATTATCGGAGGCGAAAACAAGGGCACCGCCGGTTACTGTTTTGCTTTAAGCGGTTCATGCGATTACACAGTGGTCACCGTTGACAAAAACGGCGATCCCATTGCCACCCCAAGCGATATAGCGTTCTTTTCCAAAAACGGCTCTGATTGTACTCTCAGCGCGTCTCTTAACGGTACAACCGACCTTGTTGAAGTTCTCAACAAATGGGTTTCATCAAATATCAGGAATTATTCCGAGCTGACCAAATGGCGCGCCGCCGCCAGCGACGATGAAAACGGCGGTTATCCCCTTTTCGGTACCGCCACTTATTGGAGCGACCGCGCTGAAACAGGCTGGTACGGAACGGGTTCCGCCTCCTCTTTCACAATAAGCACAGAGAATGATCTGGCAGGATTTGCTCTTCTGGTAAACAACGGCGTAAGCTTTGAGAACAAAACCGTGACCCTCAGAAACGATTTGAATATGTCGGAACTGAAGTGGATACCCATCGGATATTCGCAAAACGGAGTTCACTTCGCAGGAACCTTCAACGGCAACAACAAGAGGATACGCGGCATCAAAATCCAGCCCGATCATCTTTACAGCGGCCTGTTCGGCATACTTGACGGAACTGTCAAGAACCTTGTTGCGGAAGCAGATATCAACGCCGAAAGCAACGCCGGCATCATTGCCGGTCTCAACAACGGCAGCATTTACAACTGCGTCAGTTCCGGTTCGATCAACGGAGGCGCTTACATCGGCGGAATTGCGGGCATAAATAACGGCTCCGTCCTTAACTGCTACAACATAGCTTCGGTATCAGGTAATGAAAATATCGGCGGGATCGCG
>CAMOTT010000120.1 GCA_946626015.1 uncultured Clostridia bacterium
ACGGAGGTGGTTATAGGGCTGAACGGTGAGCTTGAGTATGACAAGGAGCCTTATCATGTTTCTGCGTGCTTCCTTCCCAATGAAAGTTTTCAGGGCTACACCGCAGAAATAAGGATAGGCGTAAAACGGGAGTTCCCGTTGATAAACAAATATATTTTGCAGCTGGTTGATGCCGCAGGAGAGTCCTCATCCTTGTACAGAACCGAAATCGACAGAACTCCGCCGCCCACCACTGAGCCCGTGACGGTTACGACTACCCTTATGCAAACAACTGCAAAACCGGCAACAACCAGTCCGCCTAAAAACGTCCCCAACACCACAAGACGGTGGGTGGTCAAAAAGAAGGAAAAAACCACCGCGCCAAAGACAACAAAGCCTTTGAGCACGGTGCAGACAACAGAGAAACCTACGGTAAAAATAAAAACAAAAACGGCAGCTAAAAAAGCTCAAAGCAGCGCCTCAACAACGGAATACAAAACTCAGGTTGAAGCTGCCGCAACTACCGATGCGAAAACAGAGCAAAGCGCAATGGAGACGAAATATATCATTGTCAGCGATTTGCCTGAAAATAATAAGGGGCAAATGAAGACGTCTCACAAAATCGTCCTTGCGGTTTGTATAGTTGCGTTTATCCTTTTTGCGGCTTACGGTTACTATTTGAAGAAACATAAGAAATCCGAATAACACAATCAAATAAAAAACAGCAGGTGATCTGTATGAATAAACTTTCCGAGCTTGACAAAAAACGGCGGAAAAAGGTTCCGGCATAGAAACCCTTTGGCAGTTTATCAAATTCAGCTTTGTGAGCATGGGCGCCTGTATCGTGCAGGTAACGTCCCTTATTATTCTGTACAATATACCTCCGGTCAAGGAGCTGAGCACCACAGCCTTTCACTGGTTCGTGTTCAATTACCCGGTGATAGAAGGGGAGAGGTGCGGCCTTGCTTTGTTCATTGCAAGCAATACCGCGAATATTCTTGCCCAGATCTTTGCTTTTTTCGCAAACAAAGAAAAGACCTTTCATTCCGGGGCAAATACCAAAATAGTTCTCCCGATCTATCTGGTTTTTACCGTTGCGCTGATCTGCTTTTCCGCGTGGCTCAATCCTGTAATTTTTACAATGATGGTCAACAGGTTCTCTCTCAGCAGCGGTCTGGCGCTGACTATAGCGACGGCCTTTTGCAGTTTTATGCAGTTTATTCTTTATTTCCCGGTGGACAAAATACTGTTTCGCAAGAAAAAGAACGAAGAAAACGCTTGAGATCTTTAATTTTGGAACACAATATTACACCCGCCTTACAGCCTGATCGGTAAGTAAGTCGGGTGCTTTTGTTAATATTTACTGATATAGTCCTTGATACCGGCTACGGTTGCGTCCGCAAGGATGTTCTGAGTGCTGTCGGATTGCAGCTCGATACATTCCTTTATGTTTGAGGAGAAGCCGTATTCCAACAGTATGGAGGGGCATTCCTGAACTCTTGTAACATAAAACGGATAGTATTTTGTGCCGCGGTCAACATTTTTGATCAGCGAATTGTATTCAGACGCATACTGGGTTTTCTTGTAGATAGTGTTTTTGTATGCGCTGACGATCCTGTTGTGTATGGAGGCCGCAAGGGGATAGGATTGGGCTGTGTAATAGAATGCCGAGGTGCCCATTGTGGAGGGGCTGCTCCAGGAGTCGCAGTGGACGCTTATGAAAAGATCGGGCTTGGCGCTTCGCAGCTTTTCGACCCTTTCGGCAAGCAGGACGTTTTTGTCCGTTGTTCTTGTCATCAGAACCTTTGCTCCGGCATTTTCCAACCTGTCTTTGATTTTGGAGGCGATTGCAAGGTTTAGCTTTGATTCCCAGTTGAACTTTGAGTTCTTGACAGCGCATACAGAGCCTGCCTCTGTGCCGCCGTGACCGGGATCGAGCATGATGGTGTACCCCGAAAGGGCTGCGGGTTTGTTCCTGATGGTGATGACAAGGTTGTTGTTTTTGTCGTATTTAACGGTATAGCCGTAGAACTTTCCGGCGTTTCGGAAGGTGAGCTTAAGGGATGCGGTGCCGTTGCTGTTTGAAGACCATTTCGCGCCGCCTATAATTTTGCTGTTGGCCAGATTGAAGCTGCCGTTTGTTTTTGTTGTATGGTAAAAAATGAATTCAATCCCCGTGGCTGTAAAATCTTTGACGTGATAAGGCAGATTGCTGTAATACTTGCCGTAGGATTGGCCTATGAGCTGTGACGTAAAGGGGACTTTCCATTTGGGAGAAACGGTTATGGTCAGCTCGGAGTTGACGTAGTCCGCCGTGCTTTGGATATTGTTGGCGGGCAGCTTGTACCCTTTTTCGATTACTTTTACGTTCTTGCGATGGATACGCAGACCTGAGGCAAGGTTATAGTAATAGTAAGTGCCGTCCTCATCCTCATAAGAGGATTCGCTGACGATGTAATCAAAGGTTCCGCTGAGCTGAGGCGTGCACATGGGAACGGAGTTTTCATTGAGAGGGGAAACAAACATTGTTTTTGCATAATTTTCAGTGATCTCGCACATCCTCGCTGTTCCACTGATCCCGTTAAAAGAGTAGGGGGTCAGTTTGGCAGAGGTCAGGAAAGCCGGCGCCGTGGTGGTCTCTTTTGTCGTTGTGGTGGGATTTTCTGAGGTGGAGACCTCAGAACCTGTCTCGCCCGGAGAAAGAGCGGAGGTTTCAGCTGTTGTTTCCGGGTAGGTGGGTCTTGTCCATTTGGGTCGTGTTGTCGTCTGACTTGTTGGTTCGGTGTCCTCAAAATCATTGTCCGGGGATTCCTCAGTGACAAGAACAAACTCCTTGTCCACCTTTATAACGCCGCCCTTCATGGTCTTTGTAATACCGTTTATTGTGGCAGTAACGGTAAAATTGCCCAGACTGCGTACTTTGTCTGAAGCCGCAGGAACCTTATATGTGCAGGAGAATGTTGTATAGTCCGAGCTTTCATCGGGCGTGGCTTGAGAATCGCCGGAGGAGATAAGTCCCTCGGTCATATTTACTGAAGCGCCGTTTATCTTGGCAACTACGGTCGAGCCTTTGATGGCCACAGCGGAAAGCTGTATCTCGGAGCTGCCCTGAACAAGGCTTTCCTTCTTAGGCGTGACGGATTTTATAACATTGACGTCATAGGTTACAGTGTATTTATATGTCTTTCCGTTTTGCTCAAAAACAATATTGTTTTTTCCGGTTTCGAGCTTATATTCCAGAGCAAAATCTCCTGTGGCGCTGTACTCAACGTTGTTCCCGTTACAGGTCAGGGGATAATTCGGGGAACAGGTGCCGCGGAACACGATCTTTGATTCACTTGTTGTGATCTCGGTCTTGTCGTAGTTTGTGACAGCAAATTCCTTGAACAGGGTCTCGGCGCTGACTGTGCGGTTCAGAAAACCGTTTATCAGCTGAATGCCGGTGGAGTTTGAAGAAAACGCGGAAAGAGGGGAGAAGATAAAGCCTATTTTTGCAGTATTCTCCTCTGCAAAGCTGAGATTTTTGACGCATATATCGGCGTTCTGATTATCCTCAACGCAGGAGGAGATATCATAATTTAATATGTAGTCGTCCGAAATGCCGTCAAGACTTTTGTTCAGGCTTTCGATAAATGCCCTGAACCCTTCTTCGGTGGACGTGTCCACTGAAAAAGTATCGATAAGCAGGGTATCTGCCGTATGGTCCTTCAACATTTCCAAAGCAATGTTAAAGTAATTGTCACTGCTTAAATTGCTGAAGGTTGACTGGACAATGATCTCAACAGGGCTGTGGAGCTCGTCCACCGCAGCTCTTACGGCTGACGCGCAGGTCTTGAGCTGCGCAGTGAGCTCGCCGGTCGTTTCAGGGATAATAACAGCGTCAAAACAGGCGGTATCAATGAGCGCGCGAATACTGTTGCTGAATTTTTCGGCAGTCAAAAAGGCGCTGTTGTTCTCATGGTTCAGGGATAAAGCAACATAAAGCCCTTTTTTGTGAGCCGCGTCAACGCAGTATTGCAGAACGTCAACGGAATTTCCGTTCTCATCTTTTACGGTAACGGAACCGAGACCGGACAGGCAATCAAAATAAACTGTGTTTATCCCGGAGCCCGAAGCCGCCTCAATGGCTGAATCAATATTACTGCGCACTTCCTGCACTGACAGATTTTTATACTGAAAATCTTCATCCTGTTTAATAAAAATTCCGGAAATATTGCCGGGACGGTTCACAGGGCTTTCTTTGCGCGCAGATACGGTGGTGGTTTCGGCGTTCTTTTTGCCGGGCAGGATAAGGCCGCGAAAGCTTTTGCTGAACAGTAAGCCGCAACAAAGGCTTATTATTACGGCGATAACACAGCATAAGGCGATAATTATTCCTTTGGTTTTTTTATTCACAAAACGTACCTCCGTGAGAGTCCGTGGAACTCCTGATGATCTGATAAATTAAATTATAACACAGAGATAAGATTTTTCAACTCATTATTGTGATTTCCATTAGTTTCTTCCGGAAAAAGGCTCCTGTAAGAATACAGCGAAAAGCCCCCGTAATTATGCTTTTGCCTGATCTCCGCTATCTGGCGCGCTATTATATCTTGGCTCTCAAGCCATTCGTTTTGACCACTCCGGGCATACTTGTCAACCGTATTCGTTTTGTAAAAAGCAAGCCCGTAAACAAGCTTGACGCCCGAGTTTTTCAGCATATCGTTCCATTGATCCGCAACGGCGGAAAACGGCAGCTTTTCATGCTTGAATCCGAAATATACCTGCGGGATGATAATGTCTGTATATCCTTCGGTTTGGGACCATTTCTCAACGTCTGCATACATCTCCGAATAGTCTTTGTTGATGTTTGCCGAGGGGCTTATGCTGACTGTGACATTTTTGCCGCAGGCCTTGACTGTGCTGTACATTCCGCTGACAAAGGCGTCGATGTTTGCCCTCCGCCAATCGTCAAGGGCAAGGGCGCCGCCGCTGTTCAGGTATTGGCTGTACTGTATATCGTCTATCTCCTTTTCGGTGGAGGGATAGAAATAGTCGTCAATATGGATGCCGTCAACATCGTAGTTTTCGATTATCTCACGGATACCGTTAAAGATAAGCTTGTGCACATCTGAAACGGTGGGGTTAAAATATATCCTGCCGCCGGATAGAAATACCTTTTGCTGATCCTCTTTGCTTCCGTTTTTCCATTTTTTGGCAGGGTTGTCATCCGAGAGCTTTTCAAAATTATCGTTTTTTGAAACTCTGAAAGGGTTTATCCAGGCGTGGAGCTTAAGCTTCCTGTTGTGCGCCTCCGTTACCATTACGGAAAGGGGATCAAATCCGGGATCTTTTCCCTGAGTGCCGGTGAGAAACTCAGACCAGGGAAAATATTTGGATTTATAAAAGGCATCGGCAAAGGGGCGGACATGGACAAAAATATTGTTTGTGCCCAGATTAAGCACTTGGTCGAACATTTTGCATATTTCGGAACGGAAATTCTCCTCGCCTTTTTCCTTTATATCCAGATCGTAAAAGCTGAACCATACGCCTCTGAATTCTTTTTGCTGCGGTTCAGTTCTGCCGTCGTCCGCGTTCTGCTGAGGGCTACTCTCTGCGCAGGAGCAGAAAAAGCAAAGAGAAAAAGCCAGTATCACCGCAAGTGTTCTTTTCATTCAAGCACTCCTTTGGATTGTTTTACGGTTAATTATATGTGCTTTCGGTATTTGACAATTACTTTTGTTTCAGGTTATAATTATAACACTTTTTGAGCAAGCGGGAGATAAAGATGCGTTTATATTTGTTTGATGAACTGGAAAAATTCAATTATGAGGCTGTTTTTGAGCAGCTGCCGCCTGACAGGCAGAAAAAGGTGCTTAAGTATAAAAGTCTTAAGTCAAAGAACCTTTCCGCCGCCGCGTATATGCTCTTGAAGTTTGCCATAAAGGACTTTGCCGGGCTTGATGAAGTGCCTGAGATGACTTTTAATGAACACGGAAAGCCTTATTTTAAAAACGTTGACAGCCTGTTTTTTAACCTCAGCCATTGCCCTGCCGGGGCAGTGTGCGGAATATCAAATTCAGATATCGGCGTGGATATACAAGATATACGCAAGGTTTCGGAGGGAATTGTTCAAAAAGTAATGTGCGCGGTGGAAAGGGAGCTTATATTAAACTCCGACGATCCGCTTCGAGCCTTCG
>CAMOTT010000121.1 GCA_946626015.1 uncultured Clostridia bacterium
TGGGCTTGGTATTGGCTGGCGTATTTGTACAACAAACGGAGCAAACCTCGGTGAGACCGTAACCGCGCATCAGTTTGCCGCTGCTGTTGTTTTTCTTTAAAGTCTTGTTAAAGTCCATAAGAAGCTGCTCGCTGACCAGGTCGCCGCCGCAGAAGAGGAGCCTGAGCTTTGCTAAATGTTTACCGTCAAAGTCCTTGTGCTCCCAGATCTTTCTGTACATATTCGGGACGCCGACCATAAATGTGACGTTCCTTTTTTTGATGTGCCTGATTACTTCATCGGCGGAAAATTGGGGGACGGGTATGCAGCAGAACCCGTTGCAAAGGCTGAAATGGAGGGCGACATCCAAACCGTAGGCGTGGAACATGGGCAGGGTTATAAGAGAACACTCGTTGCCGTTGTGGAACCCCGTGTCCAGCTTTCTGATCTTTTCAACAAGAGAATTAAGCGCGTTGCTTGAAAGCTTGATGGTTTTGCTTTCTCCCGTGGTGCCGCCGCCGTGGAGGTAAGCTGCCACGTTGGAACCGTCGCTGCGGGGGATCTCTTCAAATGCTTCTGAGGAAATAACGGTGGAATATCTGTAACCGTTTTTTCCCTGCAAGTGGCCAAGCCCTCTGAATTTGGCAATTTCTTTTACACGGATTGCGGTGTGGCCGAAGCCTGTGGCGTAGTCCGAATCTGAGCAGAATATGCACAGCGAGTCGGTGTGGCTGAGCATCTTTGCATATTTGACCGCCAAAGAATCGCTTATAAAAATTCCCTTTGATCTTGTAACTTCCATGGTGCTGCGGAGCACCTCCGGAGGGGTACGGGGATGAACAATATTGGCGATCGCGCCTATTTTATTCAGAGCATAGAATGCAACGAAGCACTGAGTGCAGGTGGGTAAAAATATAGTAAAACAATCACCGCAGCGTATGCCTTTCGAGTAGAGAAAATCAGCGGTGCTGTCAATATCTTTAAGTAAACGGGAAAATTTTATCGTTTGCTCATCCTGGATCACTGCGTCAAAATCGGTTCCTTTGGCGCAGTTGACCAAAAACTCGTAACAGTTAGGTGAACCTGTAATTTTGCTCATCTCCTTTCATCAAGTGTTGATTTTGAGTTATCTTTCTATTATTTCTTCACGTCTGGGACCGTTTGAAACCATCTTGATGGGTACGCCCAGCTCTGATTCGATAAACGTGATATAGTCTTTAACTTCCTTGGGGAGGTCATCATAGTTTTTGATGCCTCTGATATCGCGCTTAAAACCGGGGAAGCTCTTGAGCACGGGATTTGCCTTTGCGAGTTTGGAGGTCACGGGGAAGTCTCTTGTTACTTCGCCGTCTATCTCATAGCCGACGCAAACCTTTATCTCATCAAGGTATGAGAGGCAATCCAAAGCGGTCAGTACGACCTGAGTTGCGCCCTGAACCTCACAGCCGTAACGGGTGGCGACACAGTCGAACCAGCCCATTCTGCGGGGTCTGTGGGTAGTTGCGCCGTATTCTCCCGCATCTCCGCCGTGGATGCGCATCTGTTCCGCCTCCTCGCCGAATATCTCGCTGACAAATTCGCCTGCGCCGACGGCGCTGGAATATGCTTTGGTGACGGCGATGATCTCTTTGATCTCGTAGGGAGGAATGCCTGCGCCTATGGTGCCGAAGCCTGCAAGGGTAGAGGAGGAAGTAACCATGGGGTAGATGCCGAAATCCGGATCTTTAAGCGAACCCAGCTGACCCTCAAGCAGGATCTCTTTGCCAGCCTTTATTGCCTCGCGGATGAATTTGCCGGTATCGCATACGTATGGCGCGATAATATCTCTGTATTCCAGCATTGTTTTGTAAAGCTCGTCAACGTCAATGGGCGGTTTATGATAGATATGTTCAAGCAGCAGGTTCTTGACTTCGCAGACGTTTTTGAGCCGATCCATAAGGTGCTCGTCATCAAACAGCTCACAGACCTGGAAGCCTATTTTTGCATATTTGTCCGAATAGAAGGGAGCAATACCGCTCTTTGTTGAACCGAACTGACGGTCGGCAAGGCGTTCTTCCTCATAGGTGTCCAGCATAACATGATAAGGCATCATTATCTGGGCACGCTCCGAGACAAGTATCTTCGGCTGGGGAACACCTGCGTCGGTAACGGATTTAAGCTCCTTTGCAAACTTTGAAATATCGAGGGCAACGCCGTTGCCGATAATGTTGACGATATTTTCATGGCAAACGCCGGAAGGCAACAAATGGAGAGCAAATTTACCGTAATCATTGATTATGGTATGACCTGCGTTTGCTCCGCCCTGAAAGCGGATAACAATGTCTGCCTTTGATGCAAACATATCGGTGATCTTACCCTTTCCTTCATCGCCCCAGTTTGCTCCTACGATAGCTCTAACCACAATAACAGTCCTTTCGCGGGCACAAGCCCTTTTAAATTTATATAATATGTTGCAATAAAATATACTGAAAAATGGGTTTATTTCTTATAAAAAACTGCCGGTTGCAAACAATATGTTCGCATCGATGGAGTCTATGACCCCGTCGCTGTTTACGTCTGCGGCGCGCATGATGTAAGAGGGGGTGTTGTCCTCTCTCATAACTCCGCCTATGGCCATATTTACAAAGATCGTGTCGTAATCGTCCGCGTGTCCGTCACAGTCACAGTCGCCGCAAATAACGATGTAATATGTGTCCATCAAGTTGCCGTCCGAGTACACGTTGACTGCCGCTGTGCCTGTGCGGGCGGAGCCCGAAAGGCCGCTGACAGCGCTCATTGTAAGGGCGGCATATTTTTTGACGCCTGTTGATGGATCAACGCCGTTGTTCGGCAGGAAGGATATGCTGTCCATAACAGCCGAAACGTCAGCTCCTTCGGAGACTATGATGACCTTGCTCTTTGTGTCTATATTTACGCCGCTGCCCTCAGCAGCCGCCATGGGTACAAGCTCAAGAGCGTTGAACGCAAGGGTCAGACCGGAGGCGCACTGCTCAACATCCTCCTGAGTGGCGGGCACAAAAGCTGCGGCATCGGAACGGGCCCGTTTAAAATCGTTAAAAGACTTTTGAGAATAGCAGGCTTCGCTGAATTCCGGCTCCAGGGCAAGGGCTGCGTCCAGGTTGGTAAAGTCAAGCAAAACCAAATCGTTATAAGCCTGGACAAGAGCTGCCGCAGCATTCGTGATATCCTCCTGCACCACGGGAACAAGATTGTCCGCATAATTATAAGCCTCTCTGTAAGCGAGCCTTGTGACCTCTGTGTAGTGGTTATCGTCATATTCCGGCTTGAGAGCCAGCGCATTGTCAAGCTCGGTAAAGTCAAAAAGCACAAGATTTGCAAAAGCTGCGCGAAGTTGGGCTTCAGCCGCGTCTATCTCGGTCTGCACCGGAGCTACGGCCAGCGCTATGTCTCTTGCGTCACGGAAGGCGGTTATGGTGGCCACGGTGTAGTATGTGTCCGGGTGCTCCGGGGTCAGCTGAAGAGCCTCGTCCAGCCCCGTAAGGTCAACGGGAGTGATGAGGGTAAGCGCGTTATATGCGTTCTTTATCGCTTTTACAGCGTTGTCTATGATGTACTGTTCATCTCTTCCCAGGTCACGGTCAACGTTCCTGCCGTTCTCTAAAGCGGCATTGAAAGCGTCTACACTCTCCTGTGTATAGTAGGATTCGGGGAACCGGGGCTCAAGGGCAAGGGCAAGCACAAGCTCGGTGTAGTCAACGTCGCGGCGTGTTTCGGAAAGCACAGGATAGGTGAAGGTTTTGTACCCGGAGTCGGAAAAGTCTCCGTCCTCAATATGCGACTGACTGACGGGGTAATATCCGTATTGTGTGCCGACAGAGGTCGAGCCAGCAAGAAAATAGTCATAACAGGTCGAGATGTAGGCCACGGAGTCAAGGTCGTCAAGGCTGACGTCCACCATAAACCAATCGTTTTCTATGTATACGTAGTTCCACATATGAGCCTTGCGCCCAATGTTTGAAACATTGCTGCCGTAAACTATCACACAGGGAATATTCTGAACATCGCAAAGGAGTTTAAAGGCCTTTGAGTAACCGTAGGCGTTGGCAAAGCCGTTTACAAGGGCGCCGTAAACGTCTCCGGCGTTGCCCTCCACGCCAAGGGCGGTATGCTGGATGATACCGTCATGGATGCTTTTAAGGAGAAGATAGGGACCTCCGTTGTAGTTGAACGGGAAGCTGCTGATGGCGTTTTGCAGCTCAGTATAACTTGCGGTGGGATTGCTTGTGTACTCGGATTTTTTTACTATTGTGAATCGAACCCTGACAAGATAAATGTCGTACGTTCCGCCGTTGCTCACCGCGTTGTCAGCCTCGGCGGTGTTGAAAAACGTTGTGGTTTTAAAAGTTGTGCCGCCCTCACCGAATTTGATCCAGAATTTTTCCGGGTGGTCGGATTGGAAAGCGTCAATGGCGATCTGCACGTTAGCCTTGACCACGTTGTTCTGGAACGCAAGACGTTCTTCGTCCGGAACAGGGTTGGCGGAGGCCTTGTATGAGAGCAGGTCGGCATTCTGCACAAGGGCTGTGAGAGCTTCGTCGGAGGTGTCCGAAAGGTCAATGAAGTTTACAGACAGGGAACTGGAGGATGAGGGCGTAAGGCCGGCAAGCGCGTTATATATGGCGCGCTGAGTGTCATTCTCCAACTGTTCGTAATAGTTTACTCCGCTGAAATCGCCGGAATATCCCTGAGGCGTGACCTGGCTGTATACAGAAAAGCTGCCCACAGTGAGTGACGCTGTGAGTATGCAGACGGAAATTATCAGGGAAATAAACTTTTTAATTTTCATATATGGACATCTCCCTACTCAGAAGAAATAAAATCTGCCAAGTACATAATAACACATAATTATATAAAAAACAATAGCTTTATAAAACTAAAAAATAAGGCAATGATTATTCGATATCCGCATTTTTCCTCTGCTTATCCAGCATAAAAGCCGTGATCTTTTCCATAAGCGCACCGTGAAGCTTGTATTTTGAGCTGAAGAAAATGAGGGAGGCCAGGGCGAGAACGGGGGGGATGGCGAACATCATTACCGAGATGCCGTTCTTTGAACTTGCGGGCTGGGGAATAAGGTTCTCCTGATAATGGCAGAGCTTAAGACCGACGCCTATTACAAGAGCCTGTATAGACTGGGCTATCTTGAGCAGGAAGCTTTTCATTGAAAAGACAATGGAATCGGTTCTTTCGCCGGATCGATATTCGCCGTAGTCCACAATATCGGCAAGCATGGAAGTCTCCGCAGTAAACATACAGCCGATACCCAGACAGCAGATAAAACCGGATACGGCAAACAGAGCAAAGCTGAAGGAAGACAGACGGGAAACAAGGAACATACCTATGTACCCGAAAATCGAGACCGTTATGGCTGTCCTGACTGTGTTGCGTTTTCCGATACGCTTTGAGAGTATGGAGAGACCGAAAAGACCGGTTGCCTGACCGGCGCCGCTTATCACGGCAAAATAGGTCATGTAGCTGACATCCTCCGCGATGTACTTGAAAAAGTATATCGAAAGGCCGTTTGTGAGATACCAGCCGGTGTTGAAGAGGATAGCCGTAAGTATGAACACCAGAAGCTGATCGTTGTTTTTGATGGTGACAAAGGCGCGCTTCAGGCTGAATTTCTCCTTTGTTTCGGAGACTATCCTCTCCCTTGTGGTGGAGGCGGTTATTATCATGCCCAGAACGAAAAGCGCGCCCAGCAAAGCCGCCCAGATGGAGTAGCCTTTTTCCACGCCTAAGCCTGATGAGGAGGCCTTTTTAAGGAAGATCGGAGTGAGCCCGGCAACGAGAAGCTGGCCGAGGCCGGAAAAGAACCTGGGGATGGAGGAAATGACGTTCCTTTCCTTCGGGTCGCTTGTAAGCGCCGGAACAAATGACCAGTAGGGGATATCCACCATGGTGTAGGTCATACCCCAGAGCACATAAAAAAGAGCCACATAGGCGTAAAGCCCGTAGTTTACCACGGAGGAGCTGACGGCAAAGCCGGGGTTTGTGAACATCATAAACAGAACCACCGCGTTGCTTGCGGCGCCGATAAGTATCCACGGCCTGAAACGTCCCATTTTTGTTCGCGTGT
>CAMOTT010000122.1 GCA_946626015.1 uncultured Clostridia bacterium
GCCGAATACGGCGGCCGTGTGCCGGACACCCTGGAGGAGCTTACCCGTCTCCCCGGCGTGGGCAGAAAAACCGCCAACCTCATCTGCGGAGACGTTTACGGCAAGCCTGCCGTGGTGGCGGACACGCATCTTATCAGGATAACCAACCTTTTGGGTCTGGTGGCCACTAAAAACCCCCTTAAAGTTGAGTTGGAATTAAAAAAGCTGCTGCCCCCGGAGGAGAGCAACAACTTTTGCCACCGCTGTGTGCTTCACGGCAGAGCCGTCTGCGTGGCCAACCGCCCAAGGTGCGGCGAATGCTGCCTGAACACGGTCTGCGTCCATTGTCTCAACAGCAAAAAAGATCAACCTATCTGACCGCCAGGCTGATAAGTCCGCTTGCCGCCGCCCCTGCCGCAGCGGCAAGGAGGAGGCTCAACGCCTTTTTCACCCTGCTCCGGGTGATCTTTGAGGTGGGAGGCGCGCCGGTCTGGGAGACGATAAGATTAGCCCGTTCCCTGAGCTTGCCCTCGCTGACGCTGCAGCACTCCGGCTTTACAAAGAAAAGCGCCCTTTCAAAATATTCGTTGTCAGTGCCGTTTATCTCAACGACCTGTCTGTTGACTCCTTTTATCAACGTCAAAATCCCCTTTCGTTTTTCTTCCGCTGCTTGCCGAAAGTATTTCGGTAATATTTTGGCCAAAATTTTTGGTGATTATTCCGATTTTTTTCTTCTCTTTTTTTTCGGCTTATTTCGGGATTATATACTTTTCGTATAGCAATGTTTTCCGTTTGATGTGGAAAAGTGTGTGGAAAATGTTAATAACCTGCCCCAAAAAGCTATGTTTTACCACGGTTTACACCGGTGGATAATTTTATTTTTCTGTTTTAGAATATACATCCGGTTATTTTACCGCTTGGTAAAAACGGGCTTGCAGGGGCGTTTTTCAAAAATGTTTACGTCAAAATAGCCAAACTTTTATTTGCCCGAAAGGAACAGTATTTAATGGAATTTTTGTACAATACGGACAAAACCACGGTCACCGGTTTGTCGAACTTCGATCTGGATCTTATTCTCGACTGCGGTCAGGCCTTCCGCTGGAGCAGGGACGGCTCCGGTCTGTGGCGCGGAGTGGCCTACGGGCTGCCCCTTGCCGCCGCCCAGGAGGGGGATACCCTGACCCTGTACGGAGCTGACCGGGAGGCGTTTGAAAAGGTCTGGAAAAAATACTTTGATCTGGACAGGGATTACGACAGCCTTTGCCGCAGGTTTGCCGCAGACGGAGCCATGAAAACAGCCATGGAGGCGTACCCGGGCATAAGGGTGCTCAACCAGGAGCCGTGGGAGGCCCTGTGCTCGTTCATAATTTCCCAAAACAACAACATTCCCCGGATAAAGGGCATAATCGGCAGGCTCTGCGAAAATTTCGGGGAGAGGACGGGGGAAAGCTATTCCTTCCCCACCCCGGAACGGCTGGCGGCGCTGACGGTGGAGGATCTGGCTGTGCTGCGCGCGGGGTTCCGGGCAAAATATATACTGGACGGGGCGAAAAAAGTCGCCTCCGGGGAGATCGACCTTGCCGCCATACCCGGCATGGATATCGACTCCGCCCGGGCTGAGCTCCTCCGCATAAAAGGCGTGGGGCCGAAGGTGGCGGAATGTACCCTGCTTTTCGGCTGCGGTTTTTCTCAGGCGTTCCCGGTGGATGTGTGGATAAAAAGGGTGCTGGGGGAGCTTTACCCCAACGGTCTGCCGGAGTGTATAATGGGGGATCAGGGCATCGCTCAGCAGTATCTTTTCCATTGGCGAAGAAGTCTTGAATTAACTTGAATTAAATAGTTGACAAATCATTTTTGTTGTATTATAATCTTCCTTGCCGGGTGACCCCGGCGCTTGGGGGCGTAGCTCAGCTGGGAGAGCGTACGGTTCGCATCCGTAAGGTCGAGAGTTCGATCCTCTTCGTCTCCACCATGTAAAAGGCACTTGCTTTTGCAAGTGCCTTTTGCAATAATACCGGCTGTTGCGGGGGCGCGGCTTTTCGCTTTGAACACAGCGTTTGACAGGGGGTGTCCGGCATAAAACTCAGATTTGATTCCCGCAAGGCAACTCGGAGGGATTGTCAGGCTGAAAAGTCAGAACTTGTACCTATCTAAAACAGCGATTTTTATAAACAATCCCTCAGTCATGCTGACGCATGACAGCTCCCTTTACACAAGGGAGCCGGGTCTTTTTGCTTTTTGATTTATATTAGCACACAAAACAATACATAAAAATGTAGTGCCATCCCACAATTTTTCGTGAAGAACCTGAAAATTGCACAAAAATCCCTCCGCGGGCTTGTTGAAACCAACAAATTTGTTCCGTGGAGGCTTTTTTTCTTTTTTGATGTTGAAATGTATTTAAATAAATTATATTATAATACTGAGCCTATCCGGATATCTGCGGACTAAAAAATAATTGCGGAATTCCGTTTTATATATACAGCTCAAATCTTGCCAAAGAAAGGAGTTTGATAACATGAAGTTTTTCAAACGCACGCTGAGCGTGATAATCGTAGCCATCATGCTCACAACCACCTTTTTCTTCACGGATGTTGGTATGCTGTTCCCCAAGGCGTATAGCACCTATACGGACAGCTACAGCACCTACTACTATGCCCCCAGCAGCGGGTACAATTACATCTATGAGACAGGTCTGTACTACTCCTCCAGCAGCAACTCCGACGCGGAGAGCAATTTGAGGAGCAGAGGCTATACCCCCGTTGGTCACAACTTCAACGCGGGCGACGGCCACAAGTCCAAGTACATCCACCTGGGCGTCAAGTATGCCACCAACCCCTCGGGTAAGGCGACTGCTTTTCGCTTTATCAATAACAGTTCACCGCCTAACACAAAGACGGACAGCATCAACGGCAATTCCAATGTTACTTTCTATAAGATCGGTTCCGGTGCCAACTCCACGCTGACTCCCGATGTAATGGATCATGCAGTCAACCTTAACCTTGGCGGCGGCGGCGATGATCCCTTTATCTATGTTACCAACAGTGCCGCGGCAGGTCCGCCAATTACTGACATAATGATGGCCAACGGCAGCAACGCCAACAATACGGCAAAAACCCTGACCGACGCGGGCTATACTATCGGTGTTTGGTTCGGAACTTCCGACAGGGCTGACGTTAACAAAGGCCAGGGCGGCGATTTCAACTACTTCGGCTACAAGACCTCTATCCCCAAGGTGACGGACGCTGTCAAGAGGCTGATCAGCGCCTACAATATTGCTGTCGATTGCAATTCAAACGGCGGCTCCAACTATTCCGGTCTCAGCTCCGCTCTGAGCACCGCTAACAGCATCCTTTCCGACTACTGCGCGGACAGTTGGTCGCTGACCTACACCGAGGCCAACGTCAATGCCGCGACCAAGGCGCTCATGAACGCCATGCCCGCAATGAGCCTTAACACTGAATACGGCGTAAGCATAACCTCAAGCAATTACAGAAGATACTTCAAGTTCACCCCCTCTGAGGCGGGCGACTATATCTTCTTTGCCACCGGCTCCAACGGAGACCCCACCGCCCACGTTCTGGACGTCAACAGCACCTACGGCGCGGATACCCGGTATTCTTCAAGCACCCCCACCGGCAACTACGGCATCAAATATTACAACGACGATGTGGCCACCTCCACTACCGGCAGCGCCTCCAACGGAACGATTGTCAGGAATACCCTCGGCCTTGCCAACAATAGAGCGCTGATCGTTGCCACCCTTGCCGCGAATACAACTTATTATGTGGACGCCTGTAACTACAGCGCCCCCTCCAGCACGATCTCCTATACCTTCCAGGTGCGCAAGAAGGTCAACGTGACCTTCGATTCCACCGGCGGCTCGGGAAATGTCACCCTCTCTCTGCCCTCCGGCTACGGCACCATGAAGATGAACCAGTCGGGCGTTTCCAGGACGAACCACAGCATTTTGGCGTGGTCACTCGCCAGCGACAGGAAGATGCTCAAGACCTGCATGGCATCGGCAACCATTTCCGTCCCCACCAGCAACACTACCTATTTCGCTATCTGGGATCCCGGCTCATCGGGAGCCACCGCGCTCTCGCTTAACAGCGGCTCGGATTACACTGCCACCCTTTCCGCAAAGGGTCAGATAAACTACTATTCCTTTACCCCCTCCACCACGGGCAAATATATAATCTACGGTACGTCCTCGTCTACCGAGGCCAACGCCGTCGACCCCTATGTGATCGTATGGGCAAAGAGCAGCCTGACCTCCAACCCGGACACCCGAGTCGGATTTCAGGACGACGGTGACGCCACCGTCCGCTCAGCCCTCGGAGGCAACACCTCCTCAGTGGCAAGGAACTTTGCCCTTGAGGTCAATCTCACCGCGAACACGGCCTACGTTTTCGGCATCAAGTCCTGCCACGGCAGCACCGGCGACGGCGGCAACAGCAACACCACAGGGCAAAACTGCAGTATCGGCTCGGTCAAGTTCCGCTTTGAGAGTGTCCCCACCGTCACCTATAATGCAAACGGCGGTTCGGTTTCCCCCTCCTCGGCAGAGGTCTATTGGAGCAGGAGCTACGGCACCCTGCCCACCCCCACAAGGCGCGGCTATACCTTCAACTACTGGCAGGGCCAGTCTGATTCAAACTACCTTGTAAACGATTCCACCGAGCGCTCCGTTACAGGCGCCTCCGGCAGCTACACCAACGGCATGCAGTGGAGCCTTATCCCCTCCTTCCAGTCCGGCGAGTCCTACACTCTGGAATTCGACGCCAAGGGCACCGGAAACGTTTACACCTACTTCTACGGCAACGGCAGTTACCTGCAGGTGGGCAGCGCCACCCGCAACGGCACAGCCGTTTCCGTCGGCAGCGACGGCAACATTGCCACCCCTGTCACCTCCAGCTATCAGCACTTCACCATTGTCTATACCCTTAATAACAGCGGTGACGGAAGCCAGACCAAACATATGCTTTTCCGCGCGTGGGACGGCAGCTCCGTAACCTATAAGAACGTTAAGATCTACCAGACCAAGTTCCTTTCAAACGGCACCGTCAGGATCCCCTATAACCACACCCTGACCGCCCAGTGGACGCAGATCCCCATCTACAAAGTTACCCTTAACAACCAGTCCGCCACCACAGCGGGCACCACGGAGTATTGGTATTTCTATAATACCACTTATGATGGAAAGTATTATTACACATCCTCAGACTGCGCCGCGTCCTCATGGCTGACCAATGAGACCATCACCAAGCCCACCAAGACGGGCTACACCTTCGGCGGCTACTATACCTCCACAAACGGCGGCGGCACCCAGTACGTCAACGCGAACGGCCTGACCGTAAACAGCATTTACGCCAACAGGAACGCCAACACCACCCTCTACGCAAAGTGGACGGCGAATGTTTACACTATTACTTTGAATAACCAGTCCGCCACCTCCGCCGGCAGTACGGCGATCTATGAGAAGTACAACACCGGCTGGTATTCAGACAGCTCCGCCACCACGGCCATCACCAGCATCACCAAGCCCAGCAAGACGGGCTACACCTTCGGCGGCTACTATACGGAGACAAACGGCGGCGGCACCCAGCGCATAGCGGCTGACGGCACCATCTCCGCCGGCAATACCACATACTCGGCGGCGGATACACTCTACGCCAAGTGGACGGCCAACACCATAACCATCACCCTGAACAATCTGAGCGCCACCTCTGCGGGTTCTACGAAGGTATATTATAAGTATAATACCAATAAATATTACTCCGATTCAGCCTGCTCCACCCAGATAACCGCGATCACAGTTCCCACAAAGAACGGCTACACCTTCGGCGGCTATTATACAGGCACGGACGGCGCGTCGGGAACTCAGTATATTACAGCGGCAGGCGCATTCACAAACAATCTTTACAGCGCGGTGCACTCCAACACCAACCTCTACGCCAAGTGGACGGTCAACAAGTACAAAATCATTCTGGATAACCAGTCTG
>CAMOTT010000123.1 GCA_946626015.1 uncultured Clostridia bacterium
GTCGGGGTTATCGATGAGATAACACATGGCGTTGATGACCTCGCCCAGATTGTGGGGAGGAATGTTCGTTGCCATACCCACGGCAATGCCCGTTGAACCGTTTACCAAAAGGTTGGGGTACCGGGAGGGCAGCACTGTGGGCTCCAGAAGCCTGTCGTCATAGTTGGGCATGAAATCGACTGTGTCTTTGTCGATATTCGTCAGCATTTCAAGAGCTATTTTACTCATCCTGGACTCTGTATAACGGTAGGCCGCCGGGGGGTCGCCGTCCACAGAACCAAAGTTGCCGTGACCGTCCACCAGCATATAGCGCATGGAGAAATCCTGCGCCAGCCTTACCATCGCGTCATAAACCGACGCATCGCCGTGGGGATGGTATCTGCCCAAAACCGCGCCCACTGTGTCCGCGCACTTGCGGTAGGGCTTGTCCGGCGTAAGGGAGTTCTCATGCATTGTGTAGAGAATACGCCTGTGTACAGGCTTCAAGCCGTCGCGCACGTCGGGGAGCGCGCGGGACATGATAACAGACATGGAATAGTCCAGAAACGACTTTTTCATCTCTCTGTTTATTTCAACGTTGATTATTTTTTGATTGTTGATGCTTTGTTCGTCAAAGCCCATTTTTCAGCACCGTATGCAGTTTAAAAGCAAAGCTTAGTCTGCACCCTTTCTCAAAATTTTATACTTAAAACGGCATACGACAGCTCAGATATCAAGATTCTGTACGTATTTTGCGTTCTTTTCAATAAACTCCTTACGGGGTTCGACCTTGTCGCCCATAAGGATCGAGAAGGTTTCATCCGCCTGCATTGCGTCCTCAAGGGAGACGCGAAGCATAGTACGGAAGGCGGGATCCATGGTGGTCTCCCAAAGCTGTTCCGCATCCATCTCGCCCAGACCTTTGTAACGCTGTATGTCGCAGTTTCCGCCAAGCTCCTCAGAGTATCTGTCGCGCTCCTCGTCCGAGAAGGCATAAAATATCTTTTTGCCCTTGCTGACCTTGAACAGGGGCGGCTGCGCGATGTAAACGTGACCCTGTATGATAAGCTCCCTCATGTATCTGAAGAAGAACGTGAGCAAAAGCGTGCGGATGTGGGCGCCGTCAACGTCCGCATCGGCCATTATTACCACCTTGTTGTATCTTATCTTGGTGATATCAAAATCCTCGCCGATGCCCGTACCCAAAGCAGTTACAACAGGCACAAGCTTTTCATTTGTAAGCACCTTATCCAGCCTTGCCTTTTCAACGTTGAGCATTTTACCCCAAAGCGGAAGGATAGCCTGATATCTTCTGTCTCTTCCGGCTTTGGCGCTGCCGCCTGCGGAATCACCCTCGACGATGTAAAGCTCGGTCAGCTCCGCATCACGCTCCGTGCAATCCGCCAGCTTGCCCGGCAGTGAGTTGCTGTCCAGCGCGCTCTTGCGGCGGGCAAGATCCCTTGCCTTTCTTGCGGCCTCCCTTGCGCGGGATGCGTCAAGCGCTTTTGAGAATATCATTTTCGCAACCGCCGGGTTTTCCTCAAAGTAGGTCATCAGCTTTTCGTAAACCATACCTGAAACGAGGGGGGTAATATCCGTGTTGCCCAGCTTGCCCTTGGTCTGACCCTCAAACTGCGCCTCGGTAAGCTTGACGCTTATTACTGCCGTCAAGCCCTCTCTGACGTCGTCTCCCGAGAGGTTTTTATCCGACTCCTTTAAGATGCCGTACTTCCTGCCGTAATCGTTGAACACGCGGGTAAGGGCGGTCTTAAAGCCGGTTTCATGGGTGCCTCCGTCGGCTGTGTTTACGTTGTTTGCAAAAGAAAGGATAATGTCGTTGTAGCTGTCGTTGTACATCATTGCCACTTCCGCAGAACGGTCACCGCTGACAACGGAGAAGTGCATGGGCACATTGTATACCGGGGTCAGGCCTCTGCTTGTGTTGAGGTACTCGACAAAGCTGGAAAGTCCGCCCTCGTAGCAGTACACTTTTTCGACTATATTTTCCTCATCGCGCTTGTCAGTAAGCGTGATGCTCAGCCCTGCGTTAAGGAAGGCTGACTCGCGCAGCCGGCGCTCAAGTATCTCAAAATCGTAAACTGTTGTTTCCGTAAATATTTCAGGATCGGGCTTGAATTTGATAAAGGTACCGGTTTCATCGGTATCCCCCACGATCTCAAGCTGGGTGACGATATCACCGCGCTCAAAACGCTGACGGTAAACATGACCCTCCTGGGATACCTCCACCTCAAACCACTCCGAAAGAGCGTTTACAACAGAGGAACCCACGCCGTGAAGGCCGCCGGAGACCTTGTAGCCGCTGCCGCCGAACTTTCCGCCTGCATGAAGGACGGTCAAAACCACCGTGACCGAAGGCAGGCCGGTTTTTTCGTTTATACCCACGGGTATGCCTCTGCCGTTATCCCTGACGGTAATAACGTCCCCGGGGAGGATCTCCACCTCGATATGGGTGCAAAAACCTGCAAGAGCCTCGTCTATGGAGTTGTCAACTATCTCGTAAACAAGGTGGTGAAGTCCCCTCGGGCCGGTGGAGCCTATATACATACCCGGGCGTTTACGGACAGCCTCAAGCCCCTCCAGAACCTGTATCTGGCTGGCATCGTATTTTTCGGTGACAGACGTATCCATTTCTTCGATATCTTCTTCTGAATTCATCGTTATTTTATTCTCATCCAAAGCAATAACCTCCTACGCAAGCCTTATCTGTAAGTGTTGATATCCGAACCGGGATCAGGTTCAAGGCCTAACATTTTTGACATTATGCCGCCCTTTTTCTCTTTCTTGGGCTTGTACTTGGGCGGATTTTCAAGCCTCATCCTTGCCGTTTTACCCCCGGAGGAGGCAAGATATTTATTTACCTGGATCACTACGGCGCAAAGGTCGTTGCTCATGTAATCCACACAGTTGGCAAGCAGCTGCTGATCGTTGTTCAGCTCGCCGAATATGGAAACGGCTATCAGGCTCTGCACGCTGTTCACACCGTTGTCGTAAACGTCGTTAAGGATATTAAAAAGGCGTTTCATCTTTTGGGGATCATTTACCCGGATTGTGTCAAGGATCACCTTTGTGCCGCCCTGCGTAAAAAATTCCTCCGGCATAAATTCGCCGTTTTCTTCGCAATTGTGCTTATAAAGAAGCTTAAGCTCAGGGAAGGCGCCGATAAGTCTGACAGCGAAGGAGTTGGCGTCATAAAACGCCTCTCCATTCTTGACCGCCGTTTTTGATACGGTCTGACGCGCCTTTTTCTGCGGCGCTGTAAACTTCTTGGTTTTGCCGTATTTTTCGGTAAGGGTCTCGGAAAACTCGGCAGCCGTGGATTTTATATCCCTTTCGTCCGCGGTTTCGGGGTCGAACAGCATCAGGGAAATCTGACCCAGATCTCCGTCCTTCAACTCCTCCGCTCCGATATCCGAGGAAAGAAGAGCTATCCTGTCTCCGCTGGCCTCCAGCCTGACCGTTCCGCCCTCCCCGGTAAAGGTTACGTAGACCTTGCCCTCCGCCTCAACAACAGGCGAATCCTTTGCCCCCTCGGGCATTACCGGTTTAAGAGAAACCTCTGACAAAGCTTCCTCCATATTGGCGGCTATACCGGCCAGTGCAGTTTTAAAATCCATAAGCTTTATCTCCTTACATAAAACTATTAAAATGCCAATGCCTTTTATTTAAAATATTATAACATATAAATTTAAATTTGTCACATATTTTTTGCAAAAAAATCAAAAAATTTTTTAAACTTATTTTTCTAATACGACAAAATATCGAAATATTGTATATTATGAAAATTTCTGACGAAACGCCTGCTTTATTCTATCCAAAAAAGAAAAAACCGCAGGCAACAGCGCCCAGAAAGCGCCGTTATCTGCGGTTTATTATCAATTATAGGATCAGCCCTGCTCCTCATCCTTCTTGTTCAGCTTTTCGATATATTTGCGGATAGTGCCCTTTCTGTTGCTGGCGCGGTAGCTGAGCAGCAGCTCCACCTCATCCTTGGTAAGTTCTATGCGGTTCACAAGCTCGTCGCTGTCGGAATCGCTGAAGTGCCTGAACCTTCCGCTATTGGAAAAATCGTTAAAGCCTGTCAGATCGTCCGTTGTAACATTGAATATGTTGGCAAGCTTGACCAGATATTTGATCTTCGGCTTGACGTCGCCCTTTTCGTAGTGAGAATACGACGACCTGCTCACACCCAGCTGGTTTGCTATCTCCTCCTGGGTAAATCCGTATCTTTCACGCAAAGCCTTTATTATCTCATGACATTCCATTTTGACCGTCGCGCGATTCAATAGCCGCACAAAAAAGAGATATCATCTCCGTTTTATGCCCGAATCGCTCCTCCTTTCTGATTTTTCACACTATTATTTTGGGATATCTATTTCTTATTTAACTCTTAATAACCTGCCTATAAGCGAGAAAACAGCAATACTGATAACGTTTATCAGCACTATGAACCATGCGTTTATAAACATAAACCGCGAAGATATGGCCAACGCTACCATAACTATCAGGGTCAGAGCGGCAACCACAAGCTGCGCTATGGAGATAAATCTTGCCGAATTGCGGAGAGATGCCGCCGTAGCAATACTCATAAGCAGTGAATCCGACTTGCCGTCGTGCATGACCGTAGCGTCTGCTTTTTTATAGAAATTCTCTTTTAACCTGCGGAAGATCCGGCCGGCGATGGATGAAATTATCTTTATAGAACCGTACTCCAAGCCGAACCCTGCCTCAAGCAGCTCCTCCGACACGTTGGGGTCGCAGCTGTCTATCAGCACAGTGATATTGTTCCGCTCAAGGTAATGCAAATATGCCGCCTTGCGCATATCCACGGCGTAGCTTACAACAAACATTGCCGCAAGCTTGTCCGCAATGGCAACGTAAAGCACCTTTCTGTCATTGGTGCAGTAAGTTGCCTCTTCTCTGTGGGTGGGCACGGAAATATTGTGGGCAGCCATGAGGTTCCTGTTACCCAAAAGCACCTTTTGGCCGTGTATCCAGCCGGAAACGCCCAAATTCTCCTCAAAACTTATAGAGGACACCGTGGGAAGCACTTCTTCAGTGTCCATAACCACGCCCTTGAACACCTCGGAAAGCGGGCTTTCTGATTTTATTACAAGAGCCGCGGTATAGAGCAGGATATCATCCAAACGGACGTTTTTGAAATCCTTCATGCCGTGCATCTCACAGCTCTCTTTGTCGATAAGCTCGGCGGCATCGATTATCACCGCGTTGGTCTCGCTGCATTTTTGCGCCGCGTTGAGGCTTGAGATCATACCGCCGGATTTGTTCAGATTTTCACAGCTGCGCTTGAGCTCATTTGTAACAGAGAAATATTCCGCCACGGGAATTGCCGCGCAAAACGCTGCCGTTATGCCGGACAAGGCGTAATATGCCCCGCACCTGATGCCGCAAAGGGCAGAGAGTATTGAGCCTATTACAAGCGTTCCGATCAACAGAACAAGACAGTTTTTGTCCGTTACCCTGTTCTTTGATGAAAGCTCGATAAACCTGCCGGGGAAATTGACCTTGCAGGAATATTTTACAATGGGATCATCCATGGACAAAGCCTGACCGAACTCCCGGCGCTCCTGTTCGCCGGAAACCGTCACAAGACTGCTCAGGGATTTTTTGCCGGTATAGGCGCAGAACTTGAAATTGCGCATGATCCTCTCATGCTCAAAGCCCGCGGCTATGGCATTGACAAGCAGAACGAAAGCCACAGAACCGGCCAGCAAGCCTGTTTTGCCGTCGTTTGGCGCAAACATTGAAACTACGCTTTGGATGATAGCCAGTATCAGCGCTATCAAGCCCACGCTCCTGCCGTCCGGATGCCGTTTTATTAAAATTGAATCCATGCCTGCCACAACATTTTCAACCGAAGCTATCGCTGCCAAGGTGACAAGTATAAATGAAATCAGGGAGTTTGCAAAGGTT
>CAMOTT010000124.1 GCA_946626015.1 uncultured Clostridia bacterium
AGGCAGGTTTATCACATCAAGGAGCAAAGCGTCCATTGTAAATGAGGCGACAATGCTTACCCAAAAGCCCAATTTCAAGGGCTATATACACGACGTGGGCGGCCCTACGGCAAATTTCCGCCGGCCTGCCTGTGACAAGCAGCTTAAAAGCGGTCTGTGCAAGGGCAAAAAATGTCTGGCTCCAACGCCTTGTCCCAATCTGATAGCGGATCACGGTGAATATATAGATATCCTGCGTACTGTCAGAAGCCTGCCGAAGATAAAGCGGGTCTTTATTCGCTCCGGTATCCGTTTCGATTATCTTTTGCAGGATAAAGATGATACGTTTTTTAAAGAGCTTGTTGAAAACCACGTCAGCGGTCAGCTGAAGGTTGCCCCGGAGCATTGCTCTGCGGCTGTGCTGGACGCCATGGGCAAGCCGCATATCCAGGCCTATTTGAAGTTTGCGGAAAAATACCGCAGACTTTCTGCAAAGGCGGGCAAGGAGCAATACCTTGTGCCTTATCTTATGTCATCCCACCCGGGGAGCACCCTAAAGGATGCCGTGGAGCTTGCGCTTTTTTTAAAAAGGGAACATATCAGGCCGGAGCAGGTGCAGGATTTTTATCCCACCCCGGGAACGGTTTCCACCTGTATGTTTTATACAGGCCTTGATCCCTACACGTTAAAAGAGATATATGTGGCAAGGGATCCCCACGACAAAGCTTTGCAAAGAGCCCTGTTACAGTATTTTGATCCAAGGAATTACAAGCTGGCGGAAGAGGCTTTGAAAAAAGCCGGCAGATATGACCTTATAGGCAGCGGCGAAAAATGCCTTATAAAGCCCTGTGGCAGCGCAGGTTATAAGAAGAAAGGCAATAGAGGAACAGGTAATTATGGCGCAGGGAAATCAAAGAAGAAATATTAAAAAAATTGTAATTATTGTTGCGGTCTCCTTTGCGCTGGTTGCCGCCTGCATATTTATTCCGGCGGTAAATGCAGGGCTAAAAACGTTTTTGCGGGCTGTTGCGGAGGATATTGAGGAGATTTACAGTCAAAAATCGCCTTATCCCTTAAACGTGCACGTTATAGACGTGGGGCAGGGGGACAGCATACTTGTCACAGCTCCCGAGGGCAATATCCTCATTGACGCAGGCCCGGAGCCGGATGGCAAAAAGGTCATTGATTACATATCCGGGCTTGGAATAAAAAAGCTTGATTATGTGATCGCCACCCACGCCCACAGTGACCATATTGGCGGCATGGCGGCGGTGCTGCAAAGCTTTGGGATACGCCGCGTCATCCTGACGAAATACAGCGGTATAAATATGCCCACGACCAAGCTGTATCAGGCTATGCTTGTTGCTGTAAAAAATAGCGGAGCCGAGCGTATTGAGGCGAAAACCGGTAATACTTACAGTATGGGAAAGCTCAAGTTCACCATACTTGGACCTGTTACCCAAAGCGAGGATCTAAATAATATGTCCGTTGTTGTGCGTATGACTTACGGCGAAAGATCCTTCCTCTTTATGGGCGACGCGGAGAAAGAGGAGGAGCAGGATATACTTGATAACGGCTTTTTAGTTGATTCCGATTTTATCAAATTGGGTCACCACGGCAGCAGCACATCCAGCGGAGAGGAGTTTATCAAAGCCGTATCGCCGATGATCGCCGCAGTATCCTGCGAGAAGGATAATGAATACGGCCATCCCCACAAAAAGGTGGTAAAAAGATTGAACAGGTATAAGGTTCAGCTGTTTACGACCTCTGAGCTTGGCACGGTAACAATAGGATCAGACGGTGAAGCTCTTGCGGCTATATATAACGGAAAAACTCAGGTAATAGTATAGTTTTTGCCTTACGGGAGGTTTGGCTTTGAAAAAAATCATTGTTGACAGAATAGAAGAGAATATTGCTGTGTGCGAGACGGATAACGGGGATTTTATTAAAATCAAATTAAGCGAGCTGCCTGAAAAAACCGTAGAGGGCAGTGTTATTATCGTGTTGTCTGATGGCAAATATGTTCTCGATAATAAAGCAAGGGAAAAAAGGATAAGGGAAATGCTTGCTATTCAGGATTCATTTTTTGAGGATTAAAATAAACGCTGATCAATTCAGAGTATGCAGATTGACGAGAAAATTTTTCGTCAGACAAAACAAAAAACGCAGGCAATACTTTGTGTATTAAAGAGTATTTTTGTGACGTATGACGGGAAATTTGCCGTCAAGATGCGTGCTGTTGGATTTAATCAGTGTTTACTAAAGGAGTAGTTATGAACAAGGAAGAAAACGCGGTAAATATAGAGGAAATAACCGGCAAGGTGGATCATACACTGTTGGCCGTAACTGCCACATGGGCCGAGATAAAAGCTCTTTGCGATGACGGCATAAGGTTCGGAACAGCGAGCGTATGCATACCGGCGTCTTACGTAAAACAGGCGGCGGAGTACGTAAAGGGTCAAATACCCATCTGCACCGTGATCGGTTTCCCCAACGGATATTCCACCGCCGCAGCAAAATGCTTTGAGGCGGCAGACGCCGTCAGCAACGGCGCGGACGAGATAGATATGGTCATAAATCTGGGCTGGGTGAAGGATCAAAAATTTGATGATATCCTTGAGGAAATAAAGGCCGTAAAACAGGCCTGCAAGGGCAAACTGCTCAAGGTGATCGTGGAGACCTGTCAGCTGACTGACGAAGAAAAAATAAAGATGTGCGAGATAGTTTCCCTGTCCGGCGCGGACTACATAAAAACATCCACCGGCTTTTCAACCGGTGGAGCAACTATAAAGGATATTGAGCTTTTTGCCCGGCACAGAGCGCCCGGCCTGAAAATCAAGGCCGCAGGCGGAATAAAGACAATTGACGACGCTCGTGCGTTTATAAACGCCGGGGCGGACAGGCTGGGAACCAGCTCCATTGTAAAAGCCCTTAAAGCAAGCGAGGCTTAAGATTTTTTGAAATGGCCGTAATAGGTGGGCTCAACCGCCTTTTTGAGGAAGGCCATTATAAGATCGGTAAGGAAATCAGATTTTACAAAGGTTTTAAGCGCGAACCTTACGCCGTCAATGATGACGCTCACGTCGGGCAGGGATGAGGGCTTCATTTTAATTTTTTCGCCGTTTATCTTAAATTCAAGAATACGCGCGCCAACACTCTCCGAGGTACGAATGTCCAGCAGGAGGGTGTTGTTATTTTCCCATTTTGCGGAGGAATAGGCGTGGCTCGGGACGCCTGTAAGTACAAGCTGGGTCACGCGCCATTTGCCGTCCATTCCACAATCCACCGTATAGCGGTACTGGTGCTCGCGCCATGAAAATCTGAGAAAATCATCGAAGAACTGAAATGTCACGTCGTTAATATCTCCGCCCTTTATTCTGGACATATATGTAGCGGCGGCCGGCATTACGCTCAGGGGGAATCCGATAAGGTTAAGATAATTCCATTTTCTGAAAACGGCGATTTTGTTGTTGAGCTCTTTTTCAAGGGAACTGCGGAACTCGGAGAATAAAATCTCATAGGGTTTTCCCTCCGGGATCTTTACGGAATTTTTATCTGAGGTCTGTTCCTCAATAAATGCGTCCGGGAAATAGTCAAAGATCAAAAGACGGGATTTTCCAGGCGCATCGCCGCCGATGATCACAGTCACAGCGTCCTGATCCCTGTATATTTCTGCTATCTGACCGAACAAGCCGTCAAATCTCAGCGGACGATTTTTGCCGGCTCTGAACCATATACCGTAGCCGTAGCCGTAATCGTATTTGCCGGCGAACACGGCATTGGGGCCTTTATGGTTTACCGTGGCCTCCGATATCCACTCTGCAGGTATTACCTGTTTGCCGTTATAAACGCCGTTATTAAGGAAACAGAGGGCTATCTTAGCAATATCCGTTGCCGAAATATAGAGGCCCCATCCGCCGGCTTCAACGCCGTTGTGGTCTGTTTCCCAGAAAGGTACTGGAATTTCAAGGGGATCAAACAGGCGCGGGGTGAGAAATTCTACCGCGCTGACGCCCGTTGCCTTGCGGAGCATAGCCAGAGCCATATGAAAGTTCTCGTTGACGTAGGAAAACCTTTCGCCGGGAGTATAATCCGACTTTGATTTCATGTATATCTTGATCCAGTCGTTTTTGACCTTGCTCATAACAGGGGAAACCTTCCGGCCTGCCGTCAAGGTGATAAGGTGTCTGAGGGTAAGCTTCTTCAGATCCTCATCGCAGTTCTTAGGCACATATTCCGGGAAATAATCCACCACCTTGTCGTCAAGGGAGAGTATGCCTTCGTTTACAGCAAAGCCTATGGCAAGGGCGGAGATGCTCTTGCTGATGGAGTACATTATATGGGGAGTGGTTGCGGAGTACGGCTCCCTGAACCACTGAGCCGCGACCTTGCCGTGTCGGATCACCATAAAGCCGTGATTTTCTGTCTCCTCCATTTTTTTGTAAAGCTCCAACAACTTTTCGGATGAAACTCCGACTTCCTCCGGAAATTTTGCTTTAGGCAATTCTTTTGAAACTGTGACTGACATAATATTCCTCCGATACATCTATATTGAACTAATTGTTGACAAAGTTTTTATGAGTAGAGCTGCTCATTTATATCTGTGCGAACTTCATTCCAATCGAAGATAAGGACTTCCATTCCATTGACCACAACCAGATTTGTGCCCTTTCTCGGAACAATGGCTTCGTTTACACGGTAGGTGATATAATCCGGAGCCTTTATTATCTCCGAGAATATGTCGGTTTTTGAGAGATCCGTTTTGACAACAGGGAATATCCTGACAGCGGCGGCGCGAAGCTGAGCCAAAGTCATGTTTTTTGCGTTGTTTGTGAGCTGTTTCATTATATTACGCTGTCTCTGCGTTCTGTTTTTATCCGAGTCTATTGACCTCAAACGGGCGTACAAAAGAGCGCTGCGGCCGTCCAGGTGATATGTCCCGGGACCCTTTGATGTGTTTATACCGTATCTGTTGAGATAAGTTTGAAGCGCTTCCAGTTCTTTGTCGGTCAGCGTTATATCCACGCCGCCCATAACGTCGATAAGCTTTGAAAAGCCGTCAAAATCAACGGCAATATATTTATCGATCGTTATTTTATAGTTGCTTTCGATGGTGTCGATGAGAAGCTTGGGCCCGCCAAACTCATATGCCGCGTTAAGACGCATATTACCGTGGCCTTTTATTGATACATAAGTCGCGCGGGAGAGGGAAAGGTATTTTATCGTCTTGGTTTTCTGGTTTATTGAAGCAATGATCATGGCGTCTGATCGGGGATAATATTTTGAAATACTGCCAGAGTCACAGCCCACCAGCAGGATGTTTGTGACCTTGACGTCGTCAAACCTGAAATAATCCTTGACGTTTTCCTCGATCTCCTCATCAGCCTTGCTGAATATTTCAACTGTTTCCGTATCCTCCTGCGGTATAACTATGGGCGCTTCTTTGCTGTATTCGGGGTTGATTTCAAGCTCAGGGTATTCGTCCACCGGAGTGTAGTCAAGATAGCTGAGATATTTGTTAGCCACAAAGAAAACCGAGGCAACGGGTATGATGATTATAGCGAGGATTATGCAGACGGCCGTAATGACCTTGGCTTTTGTGCTCCTCCTTTTTTTCGGCCTTTTTCTCATTTCGGGTTTACTTCTCATTTTATGAAAACTCCTTTTGTCAACTTAAAAGCCATATTTATCAATGGGCAAACTGGCTCTGGCATTTAGGGACATATCCGCTGTGTTGCCTGCCGAAAATTCATAAAAGCCTTGAGCGCCCACCATGGCGCCGTTATCTCCGCAAAGGGAAAGCTCCGGCATAAACAGCTCCCAGCCGTTCTGATCACAGATATCACGGAACCTTTTCCTTAACACTGAGTTGGCGGAGACTCCTCCGGCTATGACCAGTTTTTTGTATCCAAGGTTCTTTGCGGCA
>CAMOTT010000125.1 GCA_946626015.1 uncultured Clostridia bacterium
GTTCCCGCTCCCACAGAGAACAAGGACGTTTTCGGCATCACCTTTGAGCAGGGTCGCAACAATTTCAAGATCAACAGAGAACTGCTCTCAAACGTTGTTACAGAGAACAAGGATCTGCCCGAAACCGCTGTACGCGATCTTATAATTTCTCTCATAACTCTTAAATACACCCAGTCCAACTCCGTATGCTATGCCGTTGACGGTCAGGCCATCGGTGTGGGCGCCGGCCAGCAGTCAAGGATTCACTGCACAAGACTTGCCGGCACAAAGGCTGACACCTGGTTCCTTCGTCAGAGCGACAAGGTCCTCAATCTGCCCTTCAGAGCGGATATCAGCAGACCCGTAAGAGATAACGTTATTGACGGTTACATCAACAAGAACGAAGAGGACGTTTGCGCGGAGGGCATCTGGCAGCAGTATTTTACCGAGCGTCCCGAGAAATTTACAGACGAGGAGCAGAGAGCTTATCTCGACACAGTTGACAACGTGGCTTTAGGTTCCGACGCTTTCTTCCCCTTTGGCGACAACGTAGAAAGAGCAAAGCGCAGCGGTGTAAAATATATCGCTGAGCCCGGCGGATCTATCCGTGACGATCTGGTAATCGAGTGCTGCAACAAGTACGGCATAGCCATGGCGTTTACCGGTATGCGTTTGTTCCATCATTGATATCCCAAACCTTAAAAAATATACGTTTGTGAGGATTTTATAATGAACATTTTGGTTGTTGGCAGCGGTGGAAGAGAACACAGCATAATCAAAAAGCTCAAGGAAAATAAGAGCGTAACAAAAATATATGCTCTTCCCGGCAACGGGGGAATTGCGAAGGACGCGGAGTGCGTACCTGTTTCAGCAGTTGATATCCCCGGGATAGTGGACTTTGCAGTGAACAACAGCATCGATTTTGCCGTTGTTGCGCCGGATGATCCCCTTGTATTGGGCTGTGTTGATGCTCTTGAAGAAAAGGGGATACCCTGTTTCGGTCCGAACAAAAAGGCAGCCATAATCGAAGGCAGCAAGGTTTTCTCAAAGAATTTGATGAAAAAATACGGCATTCCCACGGCTGAATACGAAGTGTTTGACAATATGGAAAAAGCCCTTGAGTACCTTGAGACCGCGCCTGTTCCCACAGTTATCAAGGCGGACGGTCTGGCTCTGGGCAAGGGCGTTATAATCGCCCAGACAAGGGACGAAGCCAAAGACGCCGTTATTGAAATGATGCAAAACAAAAAGTTCGGCAAAAGCGGCGACAATATAGTTATCGAGGAGTTCCTTTCAGGTCCGGAGGTCTCGGTGCTTGCCTTTACAGACGGCAGCGCAGTTGTGCCCATGGTATCCTCTATGGATCACAAGCGCGCCGGGGACGGGGATACAGGCCTCAACACCGGCGGCATGGGAACCGTTGCGCCAAATCCTTATTATACAAAGGATGTTGCCGAAACCTGCATGAAAGAGATCTTCCTCCCCACCATCAAGGCAATGAACTCCGAGGGGCGCACATTCAAGGGCTGCCTGTATTTCGGTCTTATGATAACCAAAGACGGCCCCAAGGTAATTGAATACAACTGCCGTTTCGGTGACCCGGAGACTCAGGTGGTTCTGCCGCTTATGGAAAGCGATCTGCTCACCGCTATGATGGCTGTCTCAAAAGGAACCCTTGCGGACACAGAGGTAAAATTCAGCGACAAATACGCCTGCTGTGTCATAATGGCTTCAAAGGGTTATCCTCTTGCTTATGAAAAGGGCTTTGAGATATCCATACCCGATGAATTATCTGACCGTGTGTTCGTTGCCGGCGCTGTGGAAAAAGACGGAAAAATATACACAAACGGAGGCCGGGTCTTAGGCGTGACCTCCGTGTGCAGCAGCCTTGAAGAAGCTGTCAATGAGTCATATAAAGCTGTTGGTAAAATAAAATTTGACAACGCTTATTACAGAACCGATATAGGTTTAAGAGCTTTGCAGGCAAAGGAGGGTTAAGGTTTGGTTTACAGAGTTTATGTGGAAAAAAAGCCCGAGCTTGCAGGCGAGGCGAAAGCTCTGCTCAATGAGTTGAATACCATCCTCGGTATCAGGGAGCTCACCAATATCAGGGTCATCAACCGTTATGATGCGGAGAATATAACCGCCGATCTTTTTGAATATTCAAAAAAGACGGTTTTTTCCGAACCTCAGCTGGATATTGTTTCGGACGAGCTTGAGGCGGAGGGCGCTTGTTGCTTCGCGGTGGAATTCCTGCCCGGTCAGTTTGACCAGCGCGCCGACAGCGCCGCCCAGTGTATACAGATAATCTCCAAGGCTGAAAGACCCATAATCAGAACAGCAAAGGTTTATGCTTTATATGGCGACTTGCCCTGCGAAAGCATAGAAAAAATCAAAAAGTACGTCATAAATCCGGTGGAGGCCAGAGAAGCCGCTTTTGAAAAACCGGAGACCCTTAAGACGAAATATGACGTTCCCACAGAGGTCAAAACCCTTGACGGCTTTATTTCCCTTGACAGGGACGGATTGGCCGACTTTGTCAGGGAATATCAGCTCGCCATGGACATTGACGACATTGCCTTTTGTCAGCAGTATTTCAAGGGCGAAAACAGGAACCCCACTATCACCGAGATAAGGATGATAGACACCTATTGGTCGGATCACTGCCGCCATACCACCTTTTTGACAGTGATCGACGACGTTAAATTTGAGGACGAGCTTCTGCAGAGCACCTACGACGAATACATAGCCGCGAGAAAGGCTCTCGGCAGAACAAAGCCCGTTTGTTTAATGGATATCGCCACGCTTGCGGTAAAGGTACTCAAAACTCAGGGCAAGCTCGATAAGCTTGATGAGAGCGAAGAGATCAACGCCTGTACCGTAAAAATAGACGTGGACGTAAACGGCAAAACCGAGCCCTGGCTCCTGCTGTTCAAGAACGAGACCCATAATCATCCTACAGAGATCGAGCCCTTCGGCGGCGCGGCTACCTGCATAGGCGGAGCTATACGCGATCCGCTTTCAGGCCGTTCATATGTTTATGGCGCAATGCGTGTGACCGGCGCTGCGGATCCTTTAAAACCCATATCCGAAACCATGAACGGCAAGCTTCCCCAAAGGAAGATCGTAACCACAGCTGCGGCAGGTTATTCTTCATACGGCAACCAGATCGGCCTTGCTACCGGCATAGTTGACGAGATATACCACCCCGGATATGCTGCAAAACGTATGGAGATAGGCGCCGTTATCGCAGCGGCTCCGGCTGAAAACGTGCGCAGAGAAACTCCGGCTCCCGGCGATGTGGTCATCCTTATCGGCGGAGCCACCGGACGTGACGGCTGCGGCGGAGCCACCGGTTCATCAAAATCCCATACCGTGGAGTCAATAGACACCTGCGGCGCGGAAGTTCAAAAGGGTAACGCGCCGGAGGAAAGGAAGCTCCAAAGGCTTTTCCGCAACAAGGAAGCCTGCCTTATGATAAAACGCTGCAACGATTTCGGCGCAGGCGGAGTATCCGTTGCCATCGGCGAACTTGCCGACGGACTTTTGATTGATCTTAACGCCGTACCCAAAAAGTACGAAGGTCTTGACGGTACAGAGCTTGCCATCAGCGAAAGTCAGGAAAGAATGGCGGTTGTGGTCGAAAAGGAAAACGTCGAGGCTTTCTTAAAGCTGGCTGACAGCGAAAACCTCCACGCAACCCCTGTCGCTGTAGTTCAGGCGGAGCCCCGTCTTGTGATGCAGTGGAATGGCAAAAATATAGTTGACATAAGCCGTGATTTTCTCAATTCCAACGGCGCGGATAAGCATATCAGCATAACTCCGGCCGTTCCTCAATATCAGAATAAAACAGTTTCCGGTACATTTGAGGAGAATTACACAAATCTCGCCGGGGATCTTAACGTGTGCTCAAAGAGGGGTCTTTCCGAAAGATTTGATTCTACCATCGGCGCAGGCACGGTATTGATGCCCTTTGGAGGGAAAAATCAGCTTACGCCCATCCAGGCCATGGTGCACAAGGTCTCGGTGGAGGGGAGACACACGGACACCTGTTCGCTGATGTCATATGGATATAACCCTTTTATAACCGAAAGCAGCCCCTATCACGGCGCGTATCTGGCAGTTGTGGAATCCGTCTGCAAGCTCATAGCCTCAGGCGCGGAATTTAAAGACGTGTACCTCACTTTCCAGGAGTATTTCGAGCACCCCGGAAAGGACGGCAAACGCTGGGGCAAGCCTTTGGCGGCTCTGCTGGGCGCATATAAAGCTCAGGTTGAGCTGGGCATCGGCGCAATAGGCGGCAAGGACTCAATGAGCGGTTCTTTTGAGGATCTTGATGTTCCTCCCACGCTTGTTTCCTTCGCCGTTACCACCGATAAAACCGGCAACATCATCTCTCCCGAGTTTAAAAAGAGCGGAAACAGCGTTATTCTCATAAAACCCGAATTCGACAAGAACAATTTGCCTGTAACGGCTTCGCTTATCAAAGCTTTTGAAACAGTGACAGAACTTGTCCGCAGCGGCAAAGCGTTCTCCTGCTATACCCCCGGTTTGGGCGGCATTGCCGAGGCTGTTATGAAAATGTGCTTTGGCAACGGTTTTGGTTTTGAATTTGAAAAGAGCCTGGATCTTGACAGCCTTTTCGGCTACAGTTACGGTTCGTTTATCCTTGAAATAGAAGGGGAGACGGAGGGCTTTGACGTTATCGGCAAAGTCACCGATGGCAAAGAGATCACATACGGCGGCAGTTCCATATCACTGGACAAGCTGCTCAAGGTTTATGAGGATAAACTTGAAAAAGTTTATTCCTGCAACATAAACAATTCCTCGGCAGTTGCTGAAAATATTTCATATTCTGTCAGCACCCGCAGCGCCCCCTCTGTAAAGACAGCGAAGCCCAAAGTAATCATTCCCGTATTCCCGGGCACCAACTGTGAATACGACAGCGCAAGGGTAGTCAACGACGCCGGAGCGGAAGCGGAGACGATAATCATCAACAACCTTTCCTCCGATGGAATAAGCCGAAGCGTTGAGGCATTTTCAAACAGCCTTAAAACCGCGCAGATGGTATTCATCCCCGGCGGATTCTCCGGCGGCGATGAGCCGGACGGAAGCGGAAAGTTCATAACCGCATTTTTCAGAAACCCGGAGATAAAGCAGGGGGTTACTGAGCTTTTGGAGGATCGGGACGGTTTGATGTGCGGCATATGCAACGGTTTCCAGGCGCTGATAAAGCTCGGGCTTGTGCCCTTTGGCAAGATCATAGACACTGACGAGACCTGTCCAACCCTTACCTTCAACACCATTGCCCGCCACCAATCAAGGATAGTTCGCACAAGGATAGCCTCAAACAAATCTCCGTGGCTCTCCCTTGTGAACGTGGGCGACATCATAAACGTGCCCATCTCCCACGGAGAGGGCAGGTTTATCGCAAGCGATGAGGTTCTGCGCAGTCTGATCGAAAACGGACAGATAGCCACTCAGTACGTTGATCTTCAGGGCAACGCCTCAACGGATATACACTTCAACCCCAACGATTCTCTTTATGCCATTGAGGGCATAACCTCTCCCGATGGCAGAGTGTTCGGCAAAATGGGGCACAGCGAACGTATTGATTCCGGGCTTTATAAGAATGTTCCCGGCAATTACAATATCAGGATGTTTGAAGCAGCAGTAAAATATTTTAGATAAAAAGGAGTAATGAACATGGATTATTTGTCAGACATTGAAATCGCGCAGGCCTGTAAAATGCTTCCCATTGATGAGATCGCAGAGCGTGCCCACGTTGATGAAAAATATGTGGAGCACTACGGCAAGTACAAAGCTAAGATCGATCTTTCATTGCTTAAAGACTCAGACCGTGAAAACGGAAAGCTCGTCCTTGTAACAGCTATTACTCCTACACCGGCA